>NZ_JAEQCF010000025.1:0-47619 GCF_020738625.1 Microcoleus sp. PH2017_09_SFU_O_A | reverse complement strand
CTTGAAGGAGTCAGTAGAGGCGCTTTGATTTCGCCTTTGAAAGTTCGCATTTGGACTCTTCAAGAATCCCCGTCCCGGAGCGGGCTGGGGAGTATCAAGGGACTACTGATACTAAATTCTGGTTTGTTACTCCTTGATGATTCGGCGATTGAAATCGCTACTACACAAGCGAAGTCCGCCTCCGCGGACTAAGAAATAAACGGGGTATTTAAGCTTGATTTGGCATGAAAACTGAAAACTGACAACTGAAAACTGAAAAATGCTTACTTTGATTCACCCAACTGCTGTGATTCATCCCCGCGCCGAACTGCACCCGACTGTAGAAGTGGGTGCTTATGCTGTAATTGGGGAAAGAGTGAAAATCGGGCCGGAGACTAAGATTGGTGCCCATGCAATTATCGACGGGCTAACAGAAATAGGTGCTCGCAATCAAATTTTCCCTGGTGCGGCCATTGGTTTGGAACCTCAAGATCTCAAATATGAGGGTTCTCTGACTAGGGTGACAATTGGCGACAACAATGTGATTCGGGAATACGTGACAATCAACCGCGCTACTGGAGCGGGGGAAAGCACGACGCTCGGCAATAATAATATGTTGATGGCTTACGTTCATGTGGGCCATAATTGCGATATTGCCGATCGAGTAATCATTGCCAACGCTGTAGCCCTAGCGGGACACGTCAAAATTGAGTCTCAAGCCAGACTCAGCGGGGTTTTGGGCGTTCATCAGTTTGTCCACATCGGCCGCTTATCCATGATCGGTGGCTTGAGCAGGATCGATCGAGATGTGCCACCCTATATGCTAGTCGAAGGGAATCCTTCGCGAGTGCGAGCTATCAACAAAATAGGCCTCGAACGTGCAGGTTTAACTCCAGAAGATTTGCTAGTTTTAAAGAAAACTTTTCGGATTTTATACCATTCTGGCTACACTCTCAATCAAGCTTTGGAACAATTGGATTTGTTACCGGAAAATCATCACTTGCAGCACCTGCGGAGATTTGTGCAACAGTCTGTAACCAAAGGGCGGCGAGGCTTGATTCCTGGTAAAAAATGAATGAGCCTTATATTAATTCTTGCGGACTCAAAGAATTAGTATTATTGAACCGCGAAGACGCGAAGGACACGAAGGAAGAGAAGGAAGCTGTACGGTGCGTCAGTCACCAGCTATAGGTAACTCAAACAGTTTTTGTCTGACGCACCTTACCGAGGATATTGAGGAGTTTATGAAAATTTTTATCAGCACTGGTGAGGTTTCTGGCGATTTGCAAGGAGCTTTGTTAGTTGCAGCTTTAAAACGTCATGCTGTCGCCGCTGGTTTGGAGTTGGAAATAACCGCATTGGGCGGCCCTCGTATGGCTCAAGCTGGCGCTACTATTTTAGGCGATACTCTGGGTATTGGTTCTATGGGTATTATAGAATCTGTGCCGTATATTTTGCCAACGATCGCAGTTCAGCAAAAAGCTAAACAATATCTAAAAAAATTCCGTCCCGATGTTGTTGTATTGATTGATTATTTGACTCCAAATCTCGGTATTGGTAGCTACATTCGCCGCTGTTTGCCCGATTTGCCGGTGGTTTGGTACATCGCGCCTCAAGAATGGGTTTGCTCGATTTCTCCTCGCAATACCGATCTGATTGTCAATATTGCCGATCGCATTTTGGCGATTTTCCCCGAGGAAGCTACTTATTATCGCGCCAAAGGCTCTCAAGTCAGTTGGGTTGGTCATCCTTTGCTGGATAGAATGCAATCTGCGCCCAGTCGGGAAGTTGCCCGCAAAACTTTGGGAATTGAGCCGGAACAGGTGTCAGTCGCGCTAATTCCGGCTTCTAGAAAGCAAGAACTCAAGTACCTGATGCCGGTGATATTTGAGGCTGCTCGCATTATTCAAGCTAAATTGCCGGAGGTTCATTTCTGGATTCCGGTTTCTCAAGCAGCTTTCCGCAGCAAAATCGAAGAAGCGATCGAGAATTACGGTTTGCGGGCTACTTTGTTGGAAAATCAAAATCTGGAAATCTTGGCTGCTGCCGACTTTGCGATCGCCAAATCTGGTACTGTTAATTTGGAATTAGCTTTGCTCGACGTTCCGCAAGTTGTCGCCTACCGCGTCAGTCGCATTACGGCAATGATTGCTCGCCACCTGCTGAAATTGTCGATTCCTTTTATCTCTCCGCCCAATTTGGTGCAAATGAAGCAGATCGTCCCGGAGTTGCTGCAAGACGAGGCTACTGCCGAAAATATAGTTTTCCACTCCCTGGAATTGCTGCAAAATGCCGATCGGCGCCAGCAAACCTTGGCGGATTATCGGGAAATGCGGGAAAGTCTGGGAGAGGTCGGTGTGTGCGATCGCGCGGCTGCCGAAATAATCAAAAATGTTAAAATAAATACAGCTTCTTAAAACAATTTTAGTATTGAAATATTATGTCAAGCTATCGGAAAAAGCGACCGATCGCTGTTGATTTATTTGCAGGCGCAGGCGGCATGACGCTGGGCTTTGAACAAGCAGGTTTTGATGTACTTGCCTCAGTCGAAATTGACCCCATCCACTGCGCTACCCACGAGTTCAATTTCCCGATGTGTTCTGTATTGTGCAAAGATGTCTCAGAGCTGACGGGAGCAGAAATTCGGCAAAAATCTGCGATCGGGCGGCGCGAAATCGACGTAGTAATCAGCGGTTCGCCCTGTCAAGGATTCTCGCTGATGGGGAAGCGCGATGTCGGCGATCCGCGAAATTCTCTAATTTTCCACTTTCTGCGCTTAGTTTTGGAGCTAAAACCCAAGTTTTTTGTAATGGAAAATGTGCCGGGAATTGTAGCAGGCGAACACAAAGAACTCCTGAATCTTTTAATTAGCTCTTTTCTGGAAGCAGGCTATCAAGTAGAAGAAAACTATCAAGTTCTCAACGCCGCTCACTACGGAGTGCCGCAAGCTCGCAAACGATTGTTTCTGATTGGTTGCAAAAAAGACTACGATCTGCCAAAATATCCTCAGCCAACTACTTTTTTGCCTAAAAAGAAACTTCCTAAACGCTATAAAAAAGTTAATTTACCTGCGGTTCCGACAGTTTTGGATGCGATTGGAGATTTGCCGGAAGTAGAAAAGTATAACGAGTTGCTGCACCGAGATTGGGTAATGGCGGAGTACGGAAAGTGCAGCAGCGATTACGCGAGTTTTTTGCGCGGATTCGATGATTTTGATAATGATTATGCTTACGATCGCCAGTACGATCGACAAATCCTCTCATGCAGTCGGCGCACCAAACATTCTGCCGAATGTATGGAAAGATTTGCAGCCGCAGCCTACGGCGAAAAAGAGCCGATCAGCCGTTTTTACAAGCTGCACCCCGACGGAGTTTGCAACACTCTCAGGGCTGGAACCGACAGGGCGAGGGGCGCTTATACTTCGCCAAGGCCAATTCACCCGATCGCGCCTCGGTGCATTACAGTCAGAGAAGCAGCGCGATTGCATTCCTATCCTGACTGGTTTAGATTTCACGTCACAAAATGGCACGGTTTTCGCCAAGTCGGAAATTCTGTACCGCCACTATTGGCGAAAGCTGTAGCAGCGCAGATTATTAGCGCTTTGGGCGTAAAACCAATTAAGCCGAGTTTCAAGCTTTCAAGTGGAGAAGATTCGTTACTTAAACTAAATTGGTCGGAAGCAGAACAATATTATCTCGAAACATAAGAGTTAGATTTAATAATTGGTAATTGGTAATTGGGAATGGGTAATTGGTAATTGGTAATTGGTAATTGGTAATTGGTGTTTCATAGCGGTTCTAAACTTTCGCGATCTACTCGCTATTTGTCTTGCTAATTAGCCATTACCAATTACCAATACTGTACCTCACTTGATAATTGCTATATATACTCTGATTATTAATCAATTATTTTTCTTGATTGTTACCTATTGACTGTAGATAAGCATTCAGCTTCGGTGACAATTCATCAATTATTGGTTGGAATCTTTTTACCTGTTCACTTCCCACTAATTTTCTGGCATATGCTAGCCTCAAAAAGCTGATTGTTTCATACAAAGAACCTCTGGCAATCTTGACAAAACGCCGATTGTCTTGATAATTATATCTACCACGTCCTTCTGCAATATTAGCGCAAACGCTATCGGCGGCGCGTACAAGTTGCTTCCCGATAGTATCTTTTGTAAAATAGTCCCATTCTTTGACGATAAACCAAACCTCATTTGCCAATTTTTCAGCCAACTTGTAAACATCCAAATCCTCAAAATCTGGTCTACTCATATCTCACACCCCTTAATCAATAATTACCAATTACCAGTTACCGGTTCCCAATTACCGATTACCAATTCCCAATTACCAATTCCCAATTACCGATTACCAATTCCCAATTACCAATTCCCAATTACCCATTCCCAATTCCCAATTAAAAATCAACTTCCAATCTTCCTTTTAATAAATAAGCAGCCATTTGGCCCTTACCTTTGACATTGATTAAACCGCGTTTTTCAAACTCATACTTGTCTTCTATAAGCAAATAAGTTGCGTCGGAAATCTGAATTCCGTCCGGGATACCGTGAGATTCCATGCGGGAAGCGGTATTTACTGTATCGCCCCACAAATCGTAAATAAACTTTTTTGTCCCGATGATTCCAGCTACCACTGGGCCCGAATGAATGCCGATGCGGATGCTAATAGTGAGACCGAACTCTTCTCTGTATTTCACTATGGCTTCTTGCATATCTATGGCCATTTCGGCGATCGCATCTCCGTGATCTGCTCTCGGATTTGGCAACCCCGCCACTACCATATAAGAGTCACCAATTGTCTTAATTTTTTCTAAACCGTGTTTTTCGGCGAGATCGTCGAACTTGGAAAATATATCGTTGAGTAAATGTACTAATTTTTTGGGCGATATTGATGCTGACAACTGGGTGAAGCCAACAATATCCGCGAACATCACGCTAACTGCTGCGAATTCGTCGGCGATTACACCTTGTTCTTTTTTTAATCTTTCGGCGATCGCCTCTGGCAATATATTTAACAGCAACTCCTGAGATTTTTTTTGTTCTATCTCTAATTTGACTAGATAATCCTGCATGGTTTGATAGGCGAGATTCCTTTCTTGCAGGTGCATATAAGCTTTTGAGTGATAGCGAATTCTAGCAATGAGTTCGACTGGATTGGGCAGTTTTACTAAATAATCGTTAGCACCCAAGGAAAATGCTTGCGCTTTTAGTTCCGCTTCTTCTTTACTGGAGAGAACAATCATCGGAATGTCTCGCGTCAGCGAATTCCCTCGAAAAAAGCGCAGCAACTGCAATCCATCTATTTCTGGCATTACTAAATCTTGGAGGATGACTGTTGGCTTCACCTCTAATGCTTTCTTAATTGCTTGAGCTGGATCGTTACAGTAATAAAATTTAATGTCTTTTTCATTAGCAAGCATTCGGCGCACCGCTTCGCCGATCATTTCCTGATCGTCAATCAGTAAAACTGTAACAGTGTATTCGGTCAAGCTAGATATTTTTTTGCTTTCTGAATTTAAAGGTAAATTTAAGTCGATCGAGTGACGGCTTTTCTCCAATTTGAGGTTACTGAGAATGGCGCTATCTCTGGCGGTAACTGGGTTTTTCCCATTGTTTCCCCTATCCTCAAACTTCAACTTTACCACGTTGCCGTTGACTATTTGACTTTCTCGTTGATTTAGTGCACAACTGCAATCGAATTCAATAGCCTGAGAGTGAGTTAATTTCATAACTAGATCGGGCAACGGCCATTGTCTGGAGAGGATCGAAACTTTTACTTAAATATTTTCTAAGTGTCAATAGCGACCCGGTATTATTTAAGTACGCTTACCAGGTGATAATACCAGGTTGGTAAAGTTTTATCCGCTGATTTTTGTAAAATCTTTACACAGCCTAGCACGCTTGACATTGATTGCAAGGGCTACGATCGCTAATTGTTGGGTCAGCCGACTGCTGCTTGCTAGCAGGTGCCCGGTAACCGCAGCATTCCGTGAAATTACAGACTGCTGGCAAGATACACGCGCGATCGCGATCCCAAAACATCACCCCAATAGATTGATTATGATCGCTGAGAGTCTGGCACGACCTCGGCCATTGTGCTCAACCACTTAAGCCTTATGGCCCAAACATCTCTAGTATTTTCTACACGAGATATTTCATGCAGGCTGGGGCGATCGCCTCGATCGGCAAAACCTGCACAGCCGCATTCAAATCAGCAGCAGCTTTCGGCATCCCGTAAACTACTGAGGTAGCGCGGTCTTGGGCGATCGTGTGCCAGCCTGCCGATCGCAAAACTTTGAGCCCTTTAGCGCCGTCTTTGCCCATACCGGTTAACAGCACTGCCACCCCTTTGCCCGGCCAGTATTGAGCGACACTCTCAAAAAAAGTGTCCACTGAAGGGCGGTAAGGATATTCTAAAGGTTCTTTCGTATACTTAAGTGTTAAATTCGATTGTAATACTAAGTGGTCGTTAGTCGCGGCAATTATCACCTTACCGACTTCCAAAGGTCGATCGGCAACTGCGACACTCACCGCCAACTTACTTTTTTGACTCAGCCAATCTGCCAAACCAGGAGCAAACTCAGCATCTACGTGTTGGACGATCGCCACAGCCGCCGATAAATTGGCAGGTAAAGCCGATAGCAGAGTTGCCAAAGCTTGGGGCCCGCCAGTCGAAGAGCCGATCGCCAGCAGCGGCGGAGTCAAGCATTTAGGAGTTGCGCTGTGAAATAAAGAAGTCGAGTTACTTTTACCAATCAATCTAGCGACTTTAGAAATAGTTTTTAACAACTCCATACCGCCGCTTGGGGAATTGCCCATCAACCCCAAAATTGGCGTATTAATAGCATCCAGAGCTCCATATCCCATAGCTTCAAAAACCCTGCCCGCATTACCTGTCACCGAAGATGTCACTAGCAGAATCGCGCAGGGAGATTGCTTCATGATCAGGCGCGTCGCCTCAACACCATCCATCACCGGCATGATCAAATCCATCAATATCACATCCGGTGTATTGCGGGCGCACTTGGACACAGCTTCGGCCCCATCCGCCGCTATCCAAATAATTTCATACTCCGGTACCGTCACCAAAACTCGGCGCAAAGCTTCAGCAGCAATCAACGTGTCGTTGACGATCGCTATTTTCATGTTGAAATTGCTCATAGTTAATTAATTTTCAGTTGCGGGTAGTTGTCGAAGTCGGCCGATCCAGTTTTTTATGCTGCGGCCTTTTCTTTAAAACTGAGATATTGCACTATTGTCAATAAGCCTTTTATGAACAGGCAAGATGCCTGTTCCACAAGAGATGAATTTTTTTGTGGAACAGGCATCTTGCCTGTTCCTGAGAATGGTGTTCGTCGGTCAGTTAAAACTAAACTTGTAGACGGAGGCAGCAAACCGCTTCTCAATTAGCGATCGATACTGTTGGGTTAACACTTTTTCGGGCCCGGAGATCCCCCTAAATCCCCCTTAAGAAGGGGGACTTTGAGTGCTTCCGGTTCCCCCCTTCTTAAGGGGGGCTAGGGGGGATCTCCGGGCTCGGGGCCAAGCGTATTGAATTACCGATTGAATTACGAACTATCACGCAGCCTACCACTATTCATACCACATTTTGGTCGTATTTTTAGTTTTTAATTAAAAAAACTTAACCCGAGATTTTTTTTCAAGCCTCACCGATTAAATCAACCACCGCATTTAACAGCGTATCGTCGTGAAAACTGCTTTTAGTTAAATAATAATCCGCTCCCACTTCCAATCCTCTGATTCTATCTTGCTCGCGGTCTTTGTAAGAAACAATAATTACCGGAATCGACTTTAGGGCCGAATGATTTTTAATTTGACTAACCAGCTCAATCCCCGTCATGCGCGGCATATCAACATCGCTAATTACCAAATCAAACTGCCCGGTACGCAGAGCATTCCAACCATCCATACCATTAACAGCTATTTCTACCTCATATCCTTGATTTTCTAAAAGTTTGCGCTCTACTTCTCGAACAGTAATTGAATCATCTACTACCAAAACGCGCTTGCGAGTTGTTGATTCAGCAGTTTGTTCGGTTTTACTAACTTTCTGTAACTGACTTTCAGCCAGCAGTTTATCAGTCGATCGCACCAAATCTTCAACATCGATAATCAGCACCGGCGTACCGTCTTCCATAAAAGCAGCCGCGCTGATATCCGCTACCTTACCCAAACGCGGATCTAAAGGCCTGACAACTAAATCGCGTTCGCCCAGAAACTTATCCACAGCTAAACCATAACTGCTAGAGCGATCGCTCACAATGATCACCGGCAGCAAATCCAACTTTTCAGGTGGCGCAGCTAACTCCAACACCTGATAAGCTGTCACCAAACCAATGTTTTGGTTGTCAAGAGTAAAATACTGTCGGTTTTCGGCGATCGCAATATCAGCAGACTCAACCATCACAATGCGATCGATCCGAGTCAGCGGAAAAGCATAAGGTTCCCCCGAAATTTCCACCAACAGCGTCCGAATTACCGACAGAGTTAGCGGCAACTGCAAATGAAAACTCATACCTTTTTCCGGCATAGATGTCGCCCGGAGAATGCCACCAACCTCCTGCACCATACTTTGCACAATATCCAAACCAACACCGCGGCCCGAAATTTCCGTCACTTGACTAGCAGTAGAAAAACCAGGCAAAAACAGAAAATCCATCAATTCCGGTTCAGTCAATTTCGCAGCCATTTCCGCACTTACCATACCTTTCGTGACAATTTTTTGGCGGAGTTTTTCCGGTTCTATTCCTTTTCCATCATCCGAGACGGTAATTGATAGCATCCCGCCCCGATGTGCAGCTTCCAGTCGGATCGTACCTTCAGCCGATTTTCCCGCAGCCAAACGTGCGTCTGGGAGTTCAATACCGTGGTCGATAGCGTTACGCAAAATGTGTGTTAGCGGTGCTTCTAATTTTTCTAAAATATCTCGATCTACCTGAGTAGATTTGCCAACAACTTCAAATTTCACTTGCTTACCCAACTGTCTCGCCAAATCTCTCAGCATTCGCCCAAAAGCTGAAACGCCGTCAGCAAACGGTCGCATATTGCTGGCAATAACTTCTCGGTACAAGCGATCGGACAAGTTGGCAGAACGGCGGGCAAACAGTTCTAGTTCGTTGAGGCGATCGGACAAAATATGGCGGCAATCATTAGCTTTTTTGCGAGCACTGCCGAGATAATCTTCCGATCGCTGATCTAGAACAGAATCGCTTAAAGATTCCTGCAATTTCTCCAACAAATTATAAAGCTGTCCTTGGTTTTTTCTCAGTTTTAATAATGAATCAGCAAACGGTTGCAGCCATTTTGCTTCTACTAAAGATTCGCCTGCCAAACCCATAATTCGGTTTAAGTTTTCCGCATTTACTCGTACTACGCGGTCAGCGGTTTTAGGCTTTTGAGCGTTTTCCCTGAGATTTGAAGGTGCAGGTTTTGCGCTAACAATTTTAGTCGGTCGTTGCTCTACAGCTACTGCTGTAGAATTGGCGACGGGGGAAATTTGACCGCTATTCTTTGTGCGTTGGGAAGCATTATCTTGAGGTTTTGGTTGTGGTGTCGGGGTTGTTTGGGGACTCGTTGCTTCGGCAGATTTTTGTGAAACAACTGCGGCAGTTGTTGCCGATTGTTTAGTTGTTAATAATTCAAGAATCTTACTTATATCTGCGACAATATTATCTATTTCTGCCTCTTTTTCTGCCAGCCAAGCTTCGATTTTCAGTACCGGAATTTCCTGCATATTTACCAGAAAATTTACTCCGGCGAGCAGGGTGTCAATTTGACTGGCATTTAAGCTAGATTTGTGCTTCTGAAGTGCCACAAATGTATCTTCTATCGCCTTCGCAAGTTTAACAACTTCATGGAACTGAACTATTCTGCCAGCACCTTTTATTAAATGAGCGGATTTAACAAGGGAGTCTAAGTCTAAATATTCATTGGGGTTATTTTTGAGCGAGAGTAAAGTTTGGTTTAATAGTATTGATTGTGCTTCTACTTCTCCGGCAAATAAAGCTAACATCGATAAATCAGTTTTAAGCAACCGAGTTTCTGGACTTTCAACCTGTGGCAAATCGGGCAATATTTCATGAGGAATATCAGAATTGAATTGTACGTGGTCTGTTATTTCTGCGGTAAAATCAACAGGTAATTGCGGCTCCCATTCCGGCAGAATTTCTGTTTCAACAATGGTCTCTTGTTCTATTGTTTCTGCTTCATCTGGGCTGCCCAAATCTAATTGTTCGTTATTGATAATTGCTAAGATGGCAGTTTCTAAGGTTTCAATTTGCGATCGATTAACCGGGAGCCAATTTTCGATCTCGGTTTCCGGAATCTGGCTGATTTGGGCCAAAAGGTCGATCGCCCGCAGCATCACATCAATCTTATCAGGTGAGTCTAGGGCGATCGAGCCAGCCTGCGCCGCCACAAAGCAATCCTCCATCACGTGAGCGATTCGCACAGCAGCATCCAGTCCCACAATCCGCGCCGCGCCCTTGAGCGAGTGGGCCGCCCGCATCAAAGATTCCAGTTCAGCCGGAGAATTAGGGTTATTTTCTAATACCAAAATGTTCTCATTTAATACTGCTACTTGAGTGTCCGCCTCCATGCGAAATAAATCCATCATGGAGAAATTGCTCATATCTTGATTGCTCATTTTTTATTATTCCTTAATTTATTCCAACCCACTTTCGCCCGGTTTTGTTCATGTAGGCGCGAATTCCCTTCGCCCGTTCTTCAACCCGCGGAGGCGGGTTTCGTCTGTGTAGGCGCGAATGACCTTCGCCCGCTTTTATTCGCCAGATTCCATTCACCCAATGCCCAATTCCCAATGCCCCATGCCCAATTCCCAATGCCCCATGCCCAATTCCCAATTCATTAGATAATCTTCTTATTCAACGTATAAAACAGCAAATCATCATCGAGATAACAAACACTTTGCCCCTGCCAACTGATAATCCCTTTAGTATAAGTTTCTGGCACTTTAGAAACAGTAGATGGAACATTTCTGATTTGTTCCGGGAGAATGCGGTGAATGCCGTAAATCTCATCCACTCCAAACACCCAGCGGCTGCCTTCTCTCTCAACAACTACCATCCTTTCGTAAACAACAGGACTAATATTTTGTCGGCTAGCATCTGCTGCTTCCAATCCCAAAAGTGCTTTTAGGGAAACGCACAACTGGATTTCACCGCGAATATTCACCAAGCCGATAAGTATATTATTACTGCGGTGTGGCAAAGTGTGGATAACAGAAATCTGCGTCACTTCCTTAAACAGCGCCGCCGGTAAAGCCAACCATTCGCCGTTAAGCCTAAAAATACCTACAGATATAGTACCCGCAGCCGTGACGGCGTTAGTTACTCCTTGACTCGATCGCAATAAATTAGTCCACTCTTCCAGATATCCAGTCGGCAATTCCTGTTCCAGCAAACTCCGGCCCGCGTCGGAATAGACTGGACAGTTGCGGCAGTGAATAAATGTTTTTAATTGAGGACAAGTGCGATCGCCCCCAACTCCGATCCGATTCCAGCAATCATCAGTCATTCGATTTTAGATTTTAGATTTTAGATTTTAGATTGTAGGGTGTGCACCGCGCACCAGTTTGTAGTTTGTAGTAGTTTGTAGGGTGTGCACCGCGCACCGCGCACCAGTTTGTAGCGTGCGCACCGCGCACCAGTTTGTAGCGTGCGCACCGCGCACCAGTTTGTAGCGTGCGCACCGCGCACCAGTTTGTAGCGTGCGCACCGCGCACCAGTTGATTTAAGTGACATACTCCCACATCAACCTGAGTACAGGTATGATGTGGGCTTCTTAGCAGCCCGATGAAGGGTATGCAAGATTTCCTTCGCGGTACTGTCATCTATAGTTCCTACTACAGAAAGATTCCCACTACGGCGTTTTATTTTGGGGAAAATGTCCAACCCCAATTTCTTCAAATTAATCGAAGCGTTGATATCGCGATCGACCATTAAAGAATGTTGCTCGTCCCAATAGCTTCGCATACCGCAATCGGTGAAAACGATTTCATTCCGATAGCACAGAAGCATTGAGGTATAAGCAGGTTTTTGCGGAACGACGGCTGATCCAGCTTTTTCGGCTATGTATTCCAGCGTCTTGAAAAATTGACCAAACGCAGCATCCAGCCAAGACTTGTTTAGTCCTGATTTGGCTGATTGACCGTTTGGGAGGTAGTTACCCTCATCGTCTTGCTTAACTTTATTCCGCTTCGTTAAGCCTTTTAAGTTCAAATCTTCGTGAAAAAAGAATTTAGCTCCAGACCTGACAAGTTTGTGAGCTGTTTTATAGTGGAAGTCTTGGCGAGAACGCGCTATTTTTTGGTGCTGTCTCGCTTCTTTTTTTGCTAATTTCCGTCGGGCGCTACAGCCACGCTTCCGCTTATTCCGCTTTTTTGAAATGCGGTCTAACTTAGCTTGGTTTTTGCGAAGCGGTTTCAATGAAGGCAACTTTTCGCCCGATGACGTTGCTAAATAGACATCTTCATGCAGCACCGCATCTAACCCAATTGAGTTATCCCAGTTTGGGGTAACTTTGTCAGAAATAAACTGGGGTACTGAAGCGTCTTCAAGCATTATCTGGGCGAACCAACCATCAGCCTTTCTAGTTACACTAATTTGCTTGACGGTAAATCCATCGGGGATTGGGCGGTGCCTCCGAACTTTTATCACGCCCAACTTCGGCAATCGGATATAAAACCAATTCTTGCGAACCAACTTAATCCAATCGCTGTTAGCCGTAGAAAAAGTCATCGTCCGGTAATCAGCTTCAGTCTTGAATCGGGGTTTACCCGATCGACCGCCTTTACTATCCCCTACTATAAACCGTTCAAAGGCTTTATCTACTCGTTTAGAAACATCTTGCAGGATAGTTGAATCTACCTGCTTGAAGTCCAATAGCTCACCACTGTGGAAGACTTTTACTAGGTCTTTTTTGAGGGCGGGCAATTGTTGCTTTTGAGAGTAGTAGTTGGGCTTTTCGCGAGGCGCAGAGATGCTAGCAACCAATGGACAAGCATTTATAGCAGTGCGGTTTCTTTCCCACCAATCAAATCGATCGCCTAGCTGTCTGTTGTACCAATAGCGACAAATTCTCAACCAATGGTTGAGGGTTAATTTTTGATTGGTGTCGGGATAGAACTGATACTGATACGTTACTTTCATTGCGCTACGACCTTTACGCATTTGCTGGTCATAAAAATACCAGAAAATACTAGATAAAGTCAAGTAGTAATTTAATAATTGTGTCGAGTAATGATGCTAGCAGATAAAGATTTGTTGATCTCGTCATCCACACCTTCATTGCTCGCCCGCTATGCTGACGAGGACATGAAGATGTGGAATCCTCGGTTCACGCGCCTTTCATCCCACACTAATCGAAGCGATATAGTGTGGGGATTCCCGTCTGACTAGCTAAAAAAACCGACTCGATCCGCCGACTCCCTATTTACTTTAAAAACGCTAGCATTTCGTGGCGTAAACCGAGTGTAGCATCATTAACTTGCCCGATCGCCCCATTGATATCCCGGAGCGCCGACGCAGTTTGCGAAGAAGCCTCACTCAACTGCACCATCGCCTCGCTAATTTGCACAGCACCCTGAGACTGTGCATCCATCCCCTCATTCACCTCTTCAAAACGCGGAGTCAAAGCTTGCACCCGCTGGATAATCGATTCCAACTGCAAACTAATAGTTTGCACATCTTCCACCCCGCGGCGCACCTCATTAGTAAACTTATCCATTTCCATCACGCCAACACCCACCGCAGACTGCATTTCTTTAACCATATTTTCAATATCCAAAGTAGCCACCGCCGTTTGATCTGCCAGTCGGCGAATTTCCCTAGCCACCACCGCAAAACCCAACCCGTACTCTCCCGCTTTTTCCGCTTCAATAGCCGCGTTGAGCGAAAGCAAATTAGTTTGATCTGCCACCTTCGTAATCGTCGTGATAATACTGTTAATATTATTAGCTTTTTCGCTAATAACTCCCAATTTACCCGAGATCGCACTGGTAGAATCTGCTAATTTATTCATCGTGGATTCCATGCGACCAATTTCTTGTTTACCGCCGCCGGCAGATTGAGCAGCTTGGTGGGACATCTCCGAAACTTCATCCATTGTCCTCGCCAGTTGCATAGCAGTAGCAGCAATTTCTTTAGCCGTGGCTACTACTTCATTAGTCGAAGCCACTTGTTGATTCATCGTCGCTTCCAATTCCTTGCCGGAGGAGGCAATTTGGTTCGTAGATCCACTAATTCTGAGGCCCGACAGATCTATTTGATTTTCCAGAGTTTGGGATACCGCGCTCGTGAGAAACAGTCCAAACAGTCCAGCCGTTAGCGGCCCGAGAATCATGCCCAAAATTACCCAGAATGTGGTTTGACTAATATCGTTTTTAGACTGCTGTTTAGCTAGTTGTCCCGTTGTTTCATTGATTTTGAGGTCTTCCAATATTAAGTTAGTAGCTGATTCAAACGAGGGTCGATTCGCTTTGGCGCGATCGCTCAATTGATTGTAAAACGCCCCAGCCCTTCTAGCAGCCTCGATATCGGGCGACTTAGTATTCCCTTGGCCAATCAGTTCGATCTGCCTTTTAAATGGGTTGAGAATTCCTAAACTCTCAAATCTTTTATTTAAATCTAAAAAAGCTTCGTGATTTTTCTTCCAGATATCCCATTTAGCCTGCAATTCTTTGTATATCTTATCTTCCTCCGCAGTTCTGGATGTGGTTTCATACTCTTTGAAACCCTCATTAATCTGCTCCCAAGCTTTCTGAATTCTCGTCAACTCACTTCTCCTTTCCTCTGGGCTGAGTTCCAGATCCAGTAAAGCCCGTTCCGACGACTCAATTTGCGTTTGTCCTTCATTAACTTTCCACAATCCACTAACGCTCGGCAGGCTATTACTAGCTAGCGTATCAATATGTCCACCCAGCCGAGAAGTGCCGCTCCAACCAATACAAGCCACAGCTAAAACAATCACAGCTAGAAAAATAAATGCAGCATTCAGGCGCTTTTTAAAACTGATATTTTTAAACATTTTCTACATCCTTATTGCTTACTTTAAACCGATAAATTTCTTGACGCAAACCTTGAGATGCCTCATTTAATTGAGAGATAGCACCGTTAATTTCGCGCAATGCGCCCGCCGTTTGCGACGACGATTGACTCAGATACACCATCACCTCGCTAATTTGCTGAGCGCCTTCCGATTGAGCCTCCATACTCTGATTTACCACTGAAAAACGCGGAGTGATAGCCTGCACCTGCTCGATAATTTCAGTCAGTTGCCAGCTCACACTTTCCACATCCTCAACGCTATCATTTACTTCTTCAGTAAACTTGTTCATTTCCGTCACCCCAGTAGAAACTGCTGCCTGCATTTCTTTAACCATTTTTTCAATATCTAAAGTAGCAACAGCAGTTTGATCGGCTAAACGCCGAATTTCTCTAGCAACTACAGCAAAACCCATACCATATTTTCCTGCTTTTTCTGCTTCTATGGCAGCATTCAAAGAAAGTAAATTAGTTTGGTCAGCTACCTTGGTTATTGTAATAATAATTCGACTAATATTATTAGCTTTTTCGCTGATGTTGCTAAGTTGGCTAGAAATAGAAGTTGTGGCGGTTGATAATTCCCGCATGGTATTTTCCATGTGGCTTAAATTCCGCTGACCGCCCTCTGCTGCTATTGTGGTAGTTTGGAAGGTAGAAGTAATTCCCTGCATTGCTTGCTTCAGTTGTCGAGAAGTAGCAGCTATCTCTTTTGTAGTAGCTTCCACCTCTCTAATCGAAGCTGCTTGTTTGGCGATTACTTCCTCCAATTCCTTGCCTGAGGCAGCAATTTCATGAGAGGAAGCAGTTACTTGAAGACCAGAATTTTGTACTTGCCCGATCAAGGAACTTAGGCTTTGAGTCATGCTTTGGAATCCGGCGAGTAGTTTGCCAACTTCTCCCTGATAATTTGCTGAAATATTGGCAGTTAAATTGCCCGCCGATACCTCTTCTGCAACTTTTACTGCTATTCCCAAGGATTGCGCGATATTCCGGATAATTACCCAAGAAATTAACACCCCAACTCCGACAATAATCAAAGTGCTCGCCCCAGCAAAGTAAGTTGAAAAAATTTCAGCTTCCTGGGCGAATTTCTTTCTTTCATCCAAGAATCGATTTTCAGTTTCTTTGATTTCTGTGATTTTACCCCTCAACTTCGCCATAATTTCTAGTCCTGTTCCAGCACTTACTATTTTTTTTACCTCCTCTTCTCGACCAGATTTGCGGAGTTGAATAGTTTTTTCTAAATAATCGATTCTTTCTCTAATCAGGATTTGCAATTGACCGAGTTTTTCTTGTTGTGTCGGATTTTTCATCTTCTCTCTCAACTCTGCTAGTTGCACGTTAATGCTTGCATTTGCTTCATTGTATGGCTCTAAAAAATTCTCTTTTCCCGTGTACAGATAGCCGCGCTGACCAGTCTCAGCTTCCAGCAAAAGCATATCTAACTGTGCCAATTCTTGCAAAATTTTATGGCTCGAAGTAACGTTATCTAAAGACTTAACTAAAGTATTTTTAGTGTGTTGTGATACAATATTTGCTATAAGTATTAACGTAAAGATTGTACCAAACCCCCTCCACAAAATTTGTTGAATAGTTGACTTCTTCTGCACTGAATTTACCTCTTTTTTGCCTGCTACAAATAATGAATAAAATTTGATATTTTAGAGTTTAGATACTGACGAATATTGGGTGTGAGTAACTATCAATTGACTTTGAATCGCGAAATTTCGTGGCGCATCCCCTGGGCTGCTTCGTTCAAAAGGCCGATCGCACTATTGATTTCCCGCAAAGCATCAGCCGTTTGCAGGGAAGTTTCGGCCAACTGCGCCATAGTTTCGCTAATTTGCTGAGCTCCTTCCGATTGAGCTTCCATGCCTCTATTTACCGAATCGAAGCGGGGAGTGAGAGATTGTACTTGCTGAATAATTTCGGCTAATTGCACGCCGATGTTACGAATATCTTCCATCCCTTTGCTGACTTCATGGGAGAATTTATCCATTTCCATCACCCCAGTAGAAACGGCTGACTGCATCTCTTTAACCATGTTTTCAATATCGAGTGTGGCAACGGCTGTTTGGTCGGCTAGGCGGCGAATTTCGCGGGCGACGACGGCAAAACCCATGCCGTATTCTCCGGCTTTTTCGGCTTCGATCGCTGCATTTAAGGAAAGTAAATTAGTTTGATCGGCTACTTTTGTAATCGTGGTAACAATGCTGTTGATATTGTTGGCTTTTTCGCTAATGATTCCGAGTTTGTTAGAGATAGAAATGGTAGCATTTCCCAAGACTTTCATGGTATTCTCCATGCGAACTAACTCTTTTTGACCTGTGCTAGCTTCGCGGGCAGTTGACTCTGCCATGTGGGAAACTTCATCCATCGTTTTTACGAGTTTACCACTGGTGGCTGCGATTTCTTTGGCAGTAGCTACAACTTCGTTGGTGGATGCTGCTTGTTCGTTGACTGTGGCTTCTAATTGTTTGCCAGAAGCGGCTATTTGGGTGGCTGATGAAGTGATTTGTATGCCCGATGTTTGCACTTGTTTGATTAATCCGGCCAAACCGCGATTCATGCTGCGGAAGGAGTTCTCCAATTTGCTAATTTCGTCTTTGGTGTCGCTGACATGAACTTCTCCTGTTAAATCGCCGATCGACATTTTCTCTGCTACATCCACCACTCCGGCAATTTTAGCCCCTAACGGTTTGGCGATCGTATTGCTAAAGTACAGTCCAAACAGTACGGCCGTTAAAGGGCCCAGCAGCGTGCCTAAAATCACCCAGAACCGAGTTTGACTGATATCTTCGGTGGCAGCTTTGCCTGAGTCTGCTGCTAATTGGCGATCGTAGTTCAGGAGTTCCAGCATTCCCTCTGTCGCAGCTTGAAATGTAATTACTTTCTCGTTCAAAGCTTTGTCGTTCATTCTGTTAAGCACCTCAACTGCTGATGCAGCAGTTGCTAGTTCAGGTGATTTAGTTTTACCCTGTTTGAGCAAATCAATTTGGATTTGCCGGGGATTGACAATGCCTATTCTTTCATATTCTTTATTGAGTTCTTGGAATTCTTTGTGAGCCTCAGTCCACTTTTGCCACAGCGGTTTAAATTTTTGATAAAGTTTGTCTTCTTCCTCGTTGCGCCCAAGTTTATCGTACTCTTGAAAACCTTGATTTATCTGATTCCAAGCATTATTTATTCTCGCGATTTCTCGGCGTCTTTGGTCAGCATTGATTGCTTCGTTGAGCAGCATCCGATCGGAAGACTGCACCTGTGTTTGTCCTTCGTTGATTTTCCACAAAGCGACGGTGCTGGGATAAGCATCGTTGGCGATCGATTTCAGGTGCCCGGATAGCCGAAAATTTCCGCTGGCGCCGACTAAAGCTACAACAAGCACGATCGCCCCCATGAACACAAACGCAGCGATCATGCGTCTTTGCAAAGTCATATGCTTAAAAATATTGTCCATGCTTCGATTCTCAGTTATTACCAGAAAGAATTGGTTGAAAGCCTCTCCCTTTGAGGGAGAAATTAAACTCAGACTATTAATTACTCCAATCCTCTTCCTTGTAGGTAGAGGTCGCCCTCAACTGTCAACTGTCAACTATCAACTGTCAACTGTCAACTGAATTCTTAGGCTATTTTTCCATTCGCTGAATGCGCCGGCGGACGATCGCAGCACCGGCAATATCTCCTCGCTCTTCTTTGAGCAAAGCTAGGTGAATTAGTCCTTCATAGTGATCCGGCTTGAGGTAAGTTGCTTTTTGGAAAGATTGCTCAGCTTGTTGGCGATCGCCCCTTGCTTGATAAACTTGGCCCAATAAGACGTAAGCATCAGCATTCGTGGGATTTTGACTGAGGTAAGTTTCGCACAGTTTGGCTGCTTCCTGCAATTGTCCGCGATCGGCCAAACGTCGCGCTGCGTCTAAATCCGCACTCGCAGACTTAGCAGGATCTGGTGGTGGGGCGATCGCCCGAATTGGCAAAATCCCCGAATTCTCATTCTCTCTCGGATATTTTTGATGGGAAGTAGAGGATTTACTGTTAATACTTGGCAACTGATCGTTGCGAAGATTTTCCCTATTTCCCGCGTGTTTAAACTCTCGAACAATCCGCGAATAACTGATATTAGTCGGCTCTTTTTTGACCTGAACTTGCGGGCTGTATGGAATATCTGTTTTGCGGTAAGCAAATGCTAGGGAATGACGCACCGAGACAAATTGAGGAGGCAGTTTCTGCCCGCTTTCTGAGTGACCCAAAAATAATATTCCTGTTTTGTTTAACAATCGATTTAACAGTTGAATGGTCTGATTTCTGCCTGTTTGATCGAAATAAATTAACACATTGCGACAAAAAATTGCATCGTAAGGAAGTTGGTTAGATAAAAAATAGCTATCTAGAATATTACCCTGAATAAAATTAACTTTCCTTCTCACCAAGTCGTTCAACTGATAAAGATCTCCCGGCACCGGAGTAAAATAGCGATCGCGAAAATCCAAGTTTTTGTCGCGGAAAGAGTTTCTGCCGTAAACTGCGCGCTGGGCTTTTTTGAGAGCAACTTTGCTGATGTCTGCCGCATCGATGCTGAAGTTGATCGGATTTAAACCAGCGTCTAGTAGGGCGATCGCGATCGAGTAAGGTTCCTCTCCCGTCGAACAAGGAAGGCTCAACACGCGCAGGGTTTTGCCGGGATTTTGTGGAAACCATTCCGAAAGCGCGTAGCGGCTCAAAAAAACAAAAGGTTCGCGATCGCGAAAAAACCAAGTTTCCGGTATCACGACAGCTTCGATTAATTCTTCCAATTCTGGAGCGGATGTTTGCAATTTTGTCAAGTAAATACTGATATCCGTTAAACTGCAATCTTCCATCCGACGGTTAACGGCTCTAGTAATTGTATTAGACCCAATAGTCAGGGCATCTAAACCAATTTTTTGTCTGAGTAGAGCTTCAATTGCTACTTGTGTCATTGATTTTAGCTCGTATGACAGTTGACAGTTGACAGTTGACAGTTGACAGTTGACAGTTGACAGTTGACAGTTGACCAATTACCAATTACCAATTACCAATTACCAATTACCAATTACCAATTACCCATTGCCAATGACTAATGACCAATTACCCATTGCCAATGACTAATGACTAATGACCAATTACCCATTGCCAATGACCAATAACCAATAACCAATAACCAATAACCAATAACCAATAACCAATAACCAATAACCAATAACCAATGACCAATGACTAAATCTCAGTCTTCCTGCTGGGGAAGCAGATAAGTTTTTTGGGATTCAGGCAGCAGATGTTCTACCCTGACAAATTGAATCATACCGCGATCGTCTGCAATCATTTCTCCCAAATAAGGAGTGCTGTCAATCTTAATGCCGGGACTAACAAATTCGGTTTCTGGTTTGTCGAGAGTTTCTGTCACCCGTTCCGCCATCAGCCCTAAAATTAGGGGGCCGTGCAAACTGTGGTTGTTCCCCTCAGAAGTATTGGGAAACTGGCAATTGACTAAGACAATGCGCGTGCTCAAGTAAGCGCGGGCGGCCGTCCCCTGTATCATTTGGCACAAATCAATGACCGGGACGAGATGTCCTCGGTAGTTAAACAAGCCGGGAATGTATTCCGGCGCGTTGTGGAGTTTTTTCAAGGTGACAGTGGGAACTACTTCGACTACGCGCCTGCTATCGAGGGCATAGCGATCGTCCCCGACATAAAAAAGTAACATCAACATAGGGATACCATTGGAGATTTTAGATTCTGAAAGTCGGTCGAAAAAGCATTTTCAGAAATTTCGCTTAGTTTTGCAACAATTACGATTCTTTTGGAATTCTAGAGCTATCTTGGAAAAAGTGTATTTTCTGGAGACTCAACTTCTATGGGTTGGTTTAAAAGACTGTTTGGAATGGAAAAGCCTGAAGAGCAGGCTCAACCGATGGCAGAAGTAGTACAGCAAGCTGCCGAAGCACAATCGATTGCTCCTGCTAAAGTCGGCCCAGACGGAAATTTTGACGAAAGCGGCCTGGCGAAGCGGGTGGCCTTGGCTTTTGACGGCGATTCAGAAGTTGCTGATATCGAGACTGTTTGGGTTGCTCAGCTCAGCGGCACGGTTGTTCTCAAGGGTCAAGTTCCCAGTCAGGAAGTTCTTGACAAGTTGGTGGCCATTGCCTCTGCTGAAGAGGGTGCGACGGGCGTGCAAACCGATCAAGTGACAGTCGGGTAGTTCTTCGGATCTCAATCAGTTTCGTTCTGAGTACGATCGAATTAGTCAAAGCTCGATTAAACCCGCTATGGCGGGTTTTTTCCTGCCTTCTCACCCTCAAAATATTAATTTTTGTAAATAAGCGCGCTTTACTTAAAAAACAGTATAATTGAATACAGAAACTAAATAAGTTTTAGGTAACAAAAAGCAAACCTGACCTGACCCCGCCCAAAAACGGGTACAAGCCGGGACACTCATGAGGGTCGATCGCAAAATTTTAGACGAAAGTCCCAGCTACCAGATTCATCTGTGAAGTAAACCTCAAATCGACTGACGATCGTTTTTATCTCAATATAAGGATCGAAAAATATGAAACTCACTTATCGCGGTGCCAACTACGAGTACGACATTCCGACAGTGGATATGATCGAAGGGGAAGTCGCGGGCAAATATCGGGGTCAAGACTGGAACTATCGGTATCCGAGACACCTAGCTGTCCCCAAAAAATACGGCGGTATCAACTCTACCACAAAGCGAGATTTTCAAGCCCAGCAGCAGGTCACAACAGTTGGCGCAGCTTGCGCGGCGGTTGAATCTGCACCAACTGCTGCGGATTTGGCGCAAGTTCACCGGGTGCATATTTGCAATATTCTCGATCGGCGGAAACAAGTAGCCACAGCCAAAGGTGATGAAAGATTACTGCGCTTGCTAGAAAGAGAGTGGCAGCAAATGGCCTGTTAGGAAATAGCTTGGGAAAATTACAATCCCCGGTTCAATAACCAAAAAATAGGTTTGTAGTGAGGACTTCAGTCCGCATAAATCCAAAAACTCGCATTCCTCACTACCAAAACCTCGATCGCGCTTAACTAACCGAAGATAATATAAACTACGATCTTAAATTCAGCATCAAAAGCAAGTCAAGAAAGTGACAAAAATCCAACTTGCCTATCCCAAAATTCCCGACAGCAAAAACGCTCCATTAGATAAGTGCACAGCCTTTGAAAAGTACGATGGCACTAATCTGCATTGGGTTTGGGAACAGCAACTGGGCTGGTATGCGTTTGGAACACGTCGCGACAGATTTGATTTAGACGATCGGGGAATTGCAGAATTTAACGCTGCACATCCGGGTTTGGAGGAAGCGCCGCAGATTTTCGTCAGAGACTTCGCGAAATCTCTGGAAGTTGTATTTCAGGCGAACCCAGAATATCACAGCCCAGAAATCACGGTATTTACAGAGTTTTTTGGTGCTAGCTCATTTGCAGGAATGCACAAACAGGAGGAACCCAAAAATTTGGTGCTGTTAGACGTGCAGGGCGATCGAGGTATTGTCGATCCAGAGCAATTCCTTCGAGATTTCAGTTTAGTAAACATTGCCAGAGTTGTGTATCGCGGAAAGTTGACAGGCAAATTTATCGATGAAGTCCGTCAAGGAAAATACGGTGTAGCCGAAGGAGTTGTTTGTAAAGGAAAGGATAAGGCTAACAGTATCTGGATGGTCAAGATTAAAACTATGGCTTACATGAAAAAACTGCAACAAGCGTTTAAAAATGATTGGGAGACATATTGGGAATAAAATAGCGTTCGATCGATACCACGATTTTGTAGGGCGGGTTCGCCAAGATATCCAGCACAAATCCGAAATCTTGTCAACCCGCCCCGCCTCGATCGAGATCTGACGATCGCTAAATCGAACACGATCTCAAGGGCGAAACCGATTTAAACAATTGAAACTGGTTCCAGCACTTTTTGCTGTTTTGGGCGATCGATGGTTTCTAGCTGTTGCAGCAGTTGCGCTTTCACTTCATGACGGTAATTAAAGAAATGTTCGCCTAGGCCTAAAACAGTCATGTAATCGTAGAATAGACGAGGTTTAATCAGAGCGATCGCCATCATTTGCCACCAGAAACGAAACCGCGTCGAACGCATGACACCCTGACGCCAACAAACAGCCAAAAAATAGAACTTAATTGGGGCAATACTTAAGTGGATAAAAGCCCACTATAATAATTAAATACTCACATCGAAACGGCTAAAATATAAAGAGATAATGTATTATTTATTTAATTGCCCCTTGATTTTTAAACAAAAACTTATAAAATCTTGAAAATTCAGTAAATGATCTGAATTTGCCTCAACTCTTGCGATGAGTTGTTTAAGATAATATTCTTCTTGCACTTCTCTCGGTCTAGGTTTACTATAAGATAAATGCGTTTTTGAAGCCAAACTACGTTCTTTAAAAATTCCTCTAAGATAACCTTCATGAAACAGAGCTTTTGTTTTATATCCGAAAATTTCCTTTGTATTTTCCGCATTTTGGACAAATTCGCTCGCTAAATCTTCAGGATTATCTTGACAGACATCAAAATATTTAATATATTGCTTCAAAATTTCATTATGTTGTGGATTTCTCACAAAAAATTTTCGATTTCCTAAAAACCAAGTTTCCAGACAAACTTTCTGCACAATAACTTCGAGTTGACAATTTACCGGTAGAGATTGAAAAGGTTTATCTTTTAATTCCGACTTAATTTGCTCATCAGCTTCCGCTTGTTTCTCCGAAACTGTAAAACGATCTGCGTCTGTGAATAAAACCAAGTAATTATATTGAGGAAATAGGTTTATTTCTTGGATAGCATTAGCAGTAACTCTATAGCAACTAGGAACGCCCATATCACTTTCGTAATAATAATTATTCTGAATTACCGCATCAAAACTATCCACTTCCGTCAACTCTGGAAGCAGCACAGATAACCACTTTTTATAAACAATCGGTTCTGTCTTTCCTTCAAATACAAAATACAAATTCATACTACGATTGTTTTTCGAGAATTTTGTTTAACTGAATAAATGCGTCTTGTTTAGATTTACCTAGATGATAATCCGAGGCATTACAGGTTCTAATGTGTCCGCCTTGTCGAGTAACAATTTTCCAATATTCATAGGGAATATTATTTATAATATAAGGGTGATGACTTGTGGCAATAAATTGCAAGGTTTTATTTTCATGAATCAGGTCATCAGTTAAGATATCAATACAATTAATTCCTAAGCTATTCTCAAATTCATCAATCAATATTACCGAACCTTCATTTGAGAGAAAAATTTCGCCAAGATGAATAATTGTACGTAACATACCCGAAGACATCCTATCTTCCCTAATCCATTTAGGCACAGATTTCTCTTTGATAGAAATAACAGGGACAAATATATCAGCAAATCCTTTGAACAAGTCGTCTGTTTTAAAAGGCTCAACTCTGACATCTTCGATTTGTTGAAAAACATCAATGAATCTTGACTTAATTGCTTCAAAAATATCTAACTTATTTTCATAAATCAGATATAGCTTAGTTCTAATATCCTCATCGCTATTTACTATGCTCTGTAAGGTTTGATATTTGTTTTTAATCGAGTGCAAAGATTGCTTTGAGCTTCTAAGACGCAGACCGTTGATTGTATGGTCGCGATATTCTATTTTATTTAGAGCATCAAAAGCTTCTTTTATAACAGTTTCTTCTTTTAATAAATACATCATTGATTGATGTGAAGAAAGCTTTGGTATTTGGCTATTTTTGAATTTTATATCCTCTTTATTCCGCTCAAATAATACCTCATTTTTTGAAATCAGTTTTTCATGAATAAATGATGGTTTTTCATTTTCATCTGGGTTTTCTTTTTCAGGATCGTCAAAATTTAGTTCATTGGTTTCAACAGTATCAAAACCACCTTCCCAAATAAATTCAGTGCCGTTTACAGTAGAAAATATGATTTTCCATTCCAATCCATTGATAGCTTTTCCATTGGCTATACGTTTTAAATCGATAATTCCACGCAAGATTTGGGTTTTGCCTGCACCTGATATGCCAACTAAAAGAGTTAAATTGGATGAAAATTTAATTTCATCAAAATCCCAACCCAAAAAATGATTTTTTAATTGGAGTGAAATAATTTTCATAAGTTAATTCTTTTTGTTCAAATTGCTAAAAATATTTAAATTGTTGCAGTTGAGCAATATTGTAGCATGGAAGAAAGAGGAGACGATCGCAAAACTTCAACCCTAAAATAGGCTGAAAATCTCTCCCCACTTCCCCCATCAACCCTTGACACAAACTACCTGCTTCAGAGTCGCCACAACTTCCACCAAATCCGACTGCTGACTCATCACCTCCTCAATCGGCTTATAAGCCCCCGGAATTTCATCTAAAAATTCCTCATTTTTTCGACACTCAACCCCATCAGTTTGCCGCACAAAATCATCGAGAGTGAATACATTCTTCGCCTTACTGCGAGACATCAATCGCCCCGCACCGTGAGAACAAGAACAGTAACTTTCCACATTTCCCTTACCTTTAACAATAAAAGATTTCGCCCCCATCGAACCAGGAATAATCCCCAAATCGTCAACTTGCGCGCGCACAGCACCTTTGCGAGTCACATACACATCTTCCCCAAAATGCACCTCTTTTTCCGCATAATTGTGGTGGCAATTCACCTGCAACAGCGGCTTCGTAACTTTGCCACCCGCGAGATGCTTTTCCACAATTTTCTTAAACCGATTCATCATGATATCGCGATTAAAACTCGCATAATCCTGTGCCCACTGCAAATCGTGCCAATAAGCAGCAAACTCCGGCGTACCCGCTACAAAATAAGCTAAATCTTTGTCAGCCAAACTAATTTCTGCGAGTTTAGCTAAGTCTTTGGCAGTGTCGATGTGGTGTTGGGCTAGCAGATTGCCGATACCGCGCGAACCAGAGTGCAGCATCAGCCAAACCGAGTTTTCGGTGTCAACGCAAACCTCAATAAAATGATTGCCGCCGCCGAGGGAACCTAACTGTTTTAAAGCTTTATTATCTTGGTGCTGGACTCCTTGATGCAGTTCCTTGAAATCGCCCCATCTTTGCCAGTTGGTGACAGATTTTTCGACTTCTTTGTTTTCTGCAAATCCGACGGGAATTGCTGCTTCGATATCGAGGCGAATTTGTTTGAGTTTGCCTTCTAATTTGTTGGCGCTGAATGGCATTTTTACGGCCATCATCCCGCAACCAATATCCACGCCCACAGCAGCAGGAATAATTGCTTCTTTTGTGGCAATTACTGAACCGACTAAAGCTCCTTTTCCTAAATGTACGTCGGGCATTAATGCGACGTGTTTGAATACAAAGGGCAAAGATGCTACATTGGTTGCCATCTTGGTCTCTTTGTCGCCCAGGGCGTGATTTGCCCAGGATAATACTGGTTTTGGGGTGGATATTTCTAATTTTTCGTAGGGCATTTTTGTTTAAATATATTTAACTCGATCTACTGTGTAGTATATTTGTAGCACAAATATCGGCTAAGGTCAATAGCCCGATCGCCCAAAACGCGGTTTTCAACCAAAAAACTTACTTCAAACCTCGAATATCCGTTAAAAACCCCGATCGCAGGCAGAAAGTTTGTAGTGAGGACTTCAGTCCTCCAAAAGAGCGCCCTACAAGCTCAACCCGCTCGCAGTGCACACCCTACAGGCTACTTACAGGCGGTTATTTGTCGATCGCAAATATTAGTTGTTTCAGCACATCCAACCGCGAACAGTTCCAGTAATCGATGTGGGAAACGATTAAACCGTCGCCGTTAACCTTCAGTTCGCTTCTACCCGCGATCGCCATTTTCGGTTTCCAAGGTAGAGGCGCGATCCAACTCAGAGTCCAGCGAGTTTGTACAGTATCTCCAGACTGAGAAATATCGTGCAAGTCGAGTTTAATCTGTTGAAAAAAAGTTCCCATAAACCCGATCATTTTTCGGTAGCGATCGACTCCAGTAAATCGATTTACTGGGTCTTCAAAATAAACATCTTTTGCATAAATGCTGTAAGTCTGATTTTCAGGAAATCTGCGGTAGTCATCTTTAAGAATTTCCAGAATATTCATTATTATTAATCATACGCCTTAAATCACTATAATATAATCATACCAAAAAATAGGGTTTCCCATCCGGGTTCCCAGGATTCCCCAAGTTTTTAGAACAGGGTATAAATTCCAGTCTTAAAAACCTTGTCCTCAACTGTCAACTGTCAACTATCAACTGTCAATTATGATCGACCTCTACACTTTTACCACACCGAACGGCCGCAAAGTCTCGATCATGCTCGAAGAAATAGGTTTACCCTACAACGTGCACGTCATAGACATCAGCAAAAACGACCAATTTAGCCCGGAATTCATCGCCATCAACCCCAACAGCAAAATACCCGCTATAGTCGATCGCGATAACAGCATTACAGTCTTCGAGTCAGGCGCCATCCTGATCTATCTAGCCGAAAAAGCAGGCCAATTTCTGCCCACAGACAAACACAAATACTTTCAAGTCATGGAGTGGCTGATGTTTCAAATGGCCAGCGTCGGGCCAATGTTCGGACAACTAAACCACTTCAGACGTTTTGCACCCGAACAAATTCCCTATGCAATTCAACGCTACGAAAAAGAAACCCTGCGACTCTACGGAGTCTTAGATTCTCAACTAGCAAAATACGAATACATTTGCGGCGAATATTCGATCGCGGATATCGCGACTTATCCGTGGGTGGCTATTTACGAATTTCAAGGATTAACCCTCGACAACCATCCCCACCTCAAACGTTGGGTAGAAAACTTGCAGAAGCGTCCCGCCGTTGAGCGCGGTATGGCTGTTCCAGCTATACAAAAATAGCACTTTTTGTAGCGGGCTAGGAGCAACGCCCCACAATCAAATATTCTGGTTTTGGGCGGGCTAGAAGCCCACCCCACAATCAAATATTCTGGTTTTGGGCGGGCTAGAAGCCCACCCCACAATCAAATATTCTGGTTTTGGGCGGGCTAGAAGCCCACCCCACAATCAACTTCACTCTTTCTTTGTGGAACGGGCTTCTAGCCCGTTCAAAAAAATCCCTCAAACCTAATCAGCAAAGTGCTTAATAATCGCTTCAGCAAACTCCGAACACTTTAACTCAGGTACAGGCGGTTCCATTAACCTTGCCAAATCGTAGGTAACTTCACCGTTAGAAATTGCCGCGCCCAAACCCTTCTTAATCAAATCTGCGGCTTCCTGCCATCCCATATATTCTAACATCATCACCCCCGACAAAATCAGGGAACCGGGATTAACTCGATCGAGACCGGCGTGTTTCGGTGCAGTACCGTGAGTCGCCTCAAAAACAGCACATTCATCACCAATATTCGCACCGGGGCCCATGCCCAATCCGCCGACAATTGCTGCGGCAGCATCTGACAAATAATCGCCGTTTAAATTCATGGTTGCCAAAATTGAATATTCGGCTGGTCGAGTTTGAATTTGTTGGAAAATACTGTCAGCAATCCGGTCATTGACCATGATTTTTTCTTTCCACTTTCCGCTACCGTGACTTTCCCAAATTGCGGACAGAACATCGGCAACTTCTTTACAAATTACTGCTTGTTTTTCCGGAGTCAAAGCATCGTAGCCCGGATCTATTTGGCGGGCATTTTCTTCTAAGCTAATCTCGGAATTGTGCTCTTTGTTGCCGAGAATCCAGGACTCTCTTTCTGTTACGCAATCAGCACGAAATTCGGTGGTTGCCAACTCGTAACCCCAATCTCGGAAACCTCCTTCGGTGTATTTCATGATGTTGCCTTTGTGCACCAAGGTTACTTGCTGCTTATCTTTTGGCAACCGCAAAGCGTGGGTAATTGCCCGCCGCACTAAACGCTGAGAACCACTTTTGCTAATTGGTTTAATGCCGATCGCAGAATCGAGGCGTATTTGTTTTTTGCCGTGTTCTGGCGTTGCAGGAATTAACTCATTGTTGAGGTATTCAATTAGTTTGTTACCGATTTCGCTGCCTTGTTTCCATTCAATTCCCAGGTATATATCTTCTGTATTTTCCCGGTAAATAATTACATCTAGCAGTTCGGGAGTTTTGTGCAGCGATGGGGTGCCATCGTAATATTTGCAGGGCCGCACGCAGGCGTAGAGGTCAAATATTTGGCGCAATGCTACGTTGAGCGATCGAATTCCGCCACCTACTGGGGTTGTCAGCGGGCCTTTGATGGCGACGCCGTACTCTTTGATGGCATCTAGGGAATCTTGGGGTAAATACTGGTAAGTACCGTAGACATCGCAGGCTTCGTCGCCTACGTAAATCTTGAACCAGTTGATTTTCCGCTGGCCTCCGTAAGCCTTTTCTACGGCAGTATCCATGACTTTCTGGGATGCTGGCCAGAGGTCTACGCCCGTACCGTCACCGCGTATGAAGGGGATAATTGGGTCGTTGGGGACGATCGGCGAACCGTCTTTGAATGTAATTTTAGAACCAGTTGTGGGGGCTACAATCTTTTCGTACATATCTTAACAGTGCGGATAGCAATTCTCCTTATTTTGCCACGATTATCTGTCTAAACCTCAAATTTTTCTAAATAATTGCCAAAAATTTGGATGACTTTATTTTTTACCGCACAGCAAAGCAGATGAACGCAGATAAACGCAGATTCTTTTGATGATGTCTTTATTTGCGATATTTTTCCTTCTGCATATTCTTTTTCACAACCCACAAAATAAAGCCGATGACAATAGTCACGGCAACTATTTTGGAAACGGGAGCGAGGTAATCATCTACAAGTGCATAATTTTCACCTAATTTATATCCGGCAAAAGTGAGGAAACTCACCCACAAAATTGTGCCGATTGTTGAGTAGACTAAAAACGGGATTAAAGCCATATTGTTGATGCCGGCGGGCAGGGAAATCAGAGTGCGAACTCCCGGTACCAGGCGACACAAAAATACGGCTTTGTTGCCGTGTCTGTTAAACCATCTATTTGATTTGTCAATATCTGCACCGGATACTGTAATCCATTTGCCATATTTGTCTGCTAAATTTCTCAAGCGTTCTTCGCTCAATAATTTGCCGGCATAGTACCAGGGAAGTGCTCCGAGAATGGTGCCGATTGTCCCTGCTGCGATCGCCAGGGTTAAGTCCATATCGCCCTTCGATGCGGTGAATCCTGCCAGCGGCATGATCAATTCTGAGGGGATCGGCGGGAACAAATTTTCTAAGAACATCAACAGTGCAATGCCGAGATAGCCCATCGACTGCATTGTGTTAGTTATCCATTCAACCATTTTGATTTAATAATTGGTAATAGGTAGTCAGTAGTCAGTAGTCATTAGTCAGTAGTTTGCTCGTTCCTAGGCTCTGCCCATTGGTGACAACTTAAGACTGAAAGCCCTGAGAAATGTCGTTTTTACCTGAGTCTAGATCCCCCTAAATCCCCCTTAAGAAGGGGGACTTTGAGAAGATTCCGGTTCCCCCCTTATTAAGGGGGGTTAGGGGGGATCTAGACTTCGACACAAACAAGAAAGACTATCGGTTTAACATTAACTTGCCAGCAATGGGATTGCCGCTACAACTCAATACTATGATTAAGTGCCCGAAGTCCAGGAGTTGGTGTACTCAATTTGATCGGGAGTCAAGGTATCAATGTAAATACCCATTGCTTCCAATTTGAGACGCGCGATTTCTCTGTCAACTTCCACAGGGATTGAGTGAATACCTGGCTCTAGTTTGCCTTTGTTTGTGACAAGATGTTCGGCGGCTAAAGCTTGGTTGGCAAAGCTCATATCCATCACGGCGCTAGGGTGTCCTTCGGCGGCGGCTAGGTTGATCAAACGGCCTTCGCCCAAGACAATAATCGACTTGCCGTTATTGAGACGGTATTCTTGAGTGAAAGAACGTACTGTCTTCACGCCAGTGCTTTTTGCACCGAGGGATTTGAGGTCAATTTCGATGTCGAAGTGACCGGAATTGCAAACCATTGCGCCGTCTTTCATGGTGTCGAAATGTTCGGCACGAATGACGTGTTTGTTGCCGGTGACGGTGATGAAAATGTCTCCGACGGTGGCTGCTTCGTCCATTGGCATCACGCGGAAACCGTCCATCACTGCTTCGATCGCCCGAATCGGATCGATTTCGGTGACAATTACGTTAGCGCCCATGCCGCGAGCCCGTTGTGCCGTGCCTTTGCCGCACCAACCGTAGCCTGCAACTACAATATTTTTACCGGCTAACAAAATATTGGTAGCGCGGATAATGCCGTCTAGAGTAGATTGACCGGTACCGTAGCGGTTGTCGAAGAAGTGCTTGGTGTCGGCGTCGTTGACGTTCATTGCGGGGAAAGTCAGCACACCGTCTTTCAACATAGCGCGCAGGCGCACGATGCCTGTGGTGGTTTCTTCGGTGGTGCCGATCAAGTCGGAAATTTGGTTGGGGCGGTGCTGGATCAGGGCTGCTACCACGTCGCTGCCGTCATCGATGATGATGTTTGGACGGTGATCTAGGGCTGTGTTAACGTGACGTTCGTAGGTAGCCGCGTCTTCTCCTCTCAGGGCGAAGACGGAAATGCCGTAGTCTTCAACTAGGCAAGCTGCTACGTCATCTTGGGTGCTCAAGGGGTTGCTAGCGATGAGTACAGCGTCTGCACCGCCCATTTTCAGCGCGATCGCCAAATGAGCTGTTTCTGTGGTGACATGGCAGCAAGCTGAAATACGGATGCCTGCGAAGGGCTTTTCTTTAGCGAAGCGTTCTTGAATTTGACGCAATACCGGCATTTCGCGGCCGGCCCACTCGATACGTTGCTTGCCCAACGGGGCGAGGGATAAGTCTTTGACTTCGTGTTTAATTTTGACGGATGTAGCTACCATTTATGTTATTTCCCAGAAATCATTCAACTTTGTTAGTTGTACCAGATTAACCTAGGTCGCTGCAAGTTCCCCGATTTATAGATATTGTGCCCGATCGACCTTTTTGACACACACCAGTCTCGCACTCCTCGCCATCAATCTTTTTTATTAGCGCGGCGTTCTTGAATTATATGAATAACTGAAGGCACAAAAGAAAGTACAATTATTACACCAACAATCGGCAGTAAATATTGGTCAACTTTGTCCGGAGGAATCATCTTTCCCAAAAAATAACCGAGTAGAGTCAGCCCCACCGTCCACACAAACCCGCCGATCAGGTTGTAAAACATAAAAGTTTTGTATTTCATTGCCGCCACTCCCGCCACTATCGGTGCAAAAGTGCGGACAATTGGCATAAATCTCGCCAGTACAACTGCTTTTTGGCCGTGTTTTTCGTAGAAGTTTTCGGTTTTATCTAAATATTCTTTCTTAAACAGCCAGGAATCTTCCTTGTTAAATAAGCGACGGCCCCAGCGGTGTCCAGTTGCATAGCCCACATTATCGCCAGCCACCGCGCAGACAAAACACCCAAAAATTAGCGTCCAAATATTCATAGAGTTTGGCCCCGACGCCACAATTCCCGCAGCAAATAGCAAGCTGTCTCCCGGCAGAAAAAAACCGAACAGCAATCCGGATTCTGCGAACACAATAGCCCAAATTCCCAAATAGCCGAAGGTTTTAATCAGTTGCTGCAAATCAAAATTCATCTTTCTGTTTTTCCGGGGAATGAACTCAGCAGTACATATGACATCTCGGATATCATTGTCTGTTGAATATAGCATAAACGAGGGTCAGGCAAAATAATAAATTAGCCAGCGATCGATATATTTACCTAAAAATTTTTAGTTCAAATTTAACAATGGGCGCCATAATTCAACAAATCCAAACTAGCTTGTTAAATCTGCTGGGTCAAGCGATCGAGGCAATGCCTTCAATAGCAGCGGCTGTGGTAGTTATTGTGCTGACGAACACGGCAGCAAAGTTTGTTAGCCTCGCAGTCTCGGCAGCTACTCAACAGACTGTCAAAAGTTTATCCTTGCGATCGCTCTTGGTGCAGATAGCCTTTGCCCTCACTTGGGCGGCTGGCAGTTCGATCGCCTGCGTCATTGCTTTCCCGGCTTTGCGTCCCGGAGACATCATCGGTTTGTTAGGATTGGGTTCAGTAGCTGTTAGTTTTGCCTTCCAAGATATCTTCAAAAACTTTTTAGCAGGCATCTTGATGCTGTTGCACGAACCGTTTCAATTAGGCGACCAGATAGTTGTAGAAGGCTTTGAAGGTACAGTCGAAGAGATTTCGATGCGTTCAACTCAAATTATGACTTATCAGGGAGAGCGAGTGATTGTGCCGAATGCGATCGTCTTTACCAATTCAGTGCGGGTACTCACTGCCATGCCACACAGGCGAACTGACTTGCCTTTAATTTTGGACTACGATACCGAACCTTCCTTGGCAATTGAAACCTTGGTCAAAGCTATTTCTGAAGTCGAAGGTGTTTTTTCGCAACCAACCCCAGAAGTAGATATTTCAGGTCTTAACGATGGTTCTTTGCATCTGATTGTCCGTTATTGGACGCTGCCGGAACTTTTCACAGGTGCGACGGACAAAAACCAGGGCTGTGGTGGCGATTCTAGCCGCGTGCGATCGAGCGGAGATTAAAATTCCTCAACCCGTACCCGTGAATTTGTATAAGTTACACTCCTCGAACAACTCTGCGTCAAATTCAGCTAGCGACGCATAATTAAGGATCGCAAATTAAATAATTTACACAAGTTTGTGGAATGGGCGTCCCGCCCGTCCAGAAAGGACGGGCGGGACGCCCATTCCACAAGAATAATAAAGATTGTAAGTTATTTAATTCTCATTCCTAAGCTACTGCCAGAGTGGGAGAGTGGGAGAGGGGGAGAGAGGGAAAGGGGGAGATGGGGAGATGGGAGCATCTCAATTTTTGCAAAAAGCATTTTTTATTCTAGTGCTGTCCCCGATCGCGTATTTTATAAGCCAATACGGTTGACTTAACGCTTTTTGACGAATGTCATCTCAGGATTTTCTAGGCAATACAGGCATTTCTTGAAAGTCAGATTGTTCTTAAGTCAACCGTATTGTTTTATAAGGAATGAGAATTAAATAACTTCCACAAGTTTGTGGGATGGGCGTCCCGCCCGTGCTTTTTGGACGGGCGGGACGCCCATCCCACAATAACAATTAAAATTGTAAGTTATTTAATTTGCGATCCTAAGCAAGCGAGTGGGGACAGCACTACAAATGCAAAACAGAGATTCTCCCTGCGAAACATCCTCTTCCCTCTTCCTTCTTCTTTCTTCCTTATTCCTGATGACTACTGACTAATGACTTCTTTCTTCAAGCAAAAGGCGAGCCGATTTCCCATCAGCGCGCCTGAAAATTTTATGCTTTTTTTGTCAAACGTAATTGAACAGATCGTTCCGTTTCAAAAAATTATCCAACTGTCTTGCTAGCGCGGCGGCGGCGGGCTGCAACCAAGCCGCCCAAACCGAGAGCCAAACCAGTCATGGTAATCGGTTCGGGAACTGCTTCTGCGCTGACGGTGAAGTCTTGGAAGTCTGCGTCGTTACCGCCACCGCGATCGTCAAAGGAGATCAGAGTGCCTCCGTTAGACAGAGAAGCTGTTCCATTTGTATAGCTTCCAGCAGCTTGGAAAGCGTTTGTTGTTTCTCTGCCGAGCGCTGTCCACAACGAGGATCCGCCAAACACGGCTTGTTGGGTGCCAGCGTTCAATGCCGAGGTCGAGTAGACAGTGCCGCCATCGCCGCTGTTGAGTCCCAAAGTGTAAACTTGATTTGCCAGGAATGTGAATACTGCTGTTCCCGAACCCAAGACTGTATTGCCCAAAGATCCTTTCCATTCGTTCTGGTCGCCATTGTCAGAGGATTTAGTTTCCGAAAACAGCGTGCTAACTAGAGATGTCACCGAGCCCACGCTGTAAATTCCCAAAGAGGAAGTGTAGCCACCGTGAGACTCTTTGAAGTTAAACTTGACATCTGTATTGTTGGCGAAGGTGATACCGTTGGTACCAAAGGAGAAGGCTTGGGCTGGAGATCCTGCCCCTAACAAAGCGGTGGCGACTGCGGTAGCTGTTAGGGCGGATAAGAGTTTGGTATTCATGACCTGATTCCTTGTGTTGCAATAATTAATTAATAATTTCATTATCTGATAGTTTGTGTTTGTTTTTTTCACTTTATGTGAATTTTGACCAACTCTTTATCAAGCCTTTACAATACCTTTATAAATGCTGTCGAGCCAATCGGTAAGCGGGCGATCGCTCCCTAAAAATACACACCAAAAATTATAAAAATTAGGGCTATAAACCTTGCACTCGCGGTCATGCGAGCGCTAACCCCCAACATAGATTTCGGTGAGTTTATCCTAATTTTTAATTTTCTTCCAAGTCTAAATCTTTAACAGCCAACACTTAGGTACAAACACTGTCAGTCTATTTTAGATTTTAGATTTTAGATTTAGTTGCACGATTGAATCTGGGAGATTGAACTCGGGTAGAAAATTTTGGCTTGTACCCTGACGCTCGTGCACGTGGGACGGTACCTGTTTTTGGGCAGGGTCACTGTCTGGGAATCTAACAGTTATAAAAGTTTTCTATTAATCCAGAAACTAGGAATATTTGTTGTTTCCGACTCGCGTATGGGAATTAAAGTAGTCGATCGCTCGGGTAAATTACTTACAAAGTGCGATCGTTTGGTTTAGGTCTTGTGGTTGAACAACACAGAGCCCGCACCGTGATGGATCCCAAAGATGCGATCGAGAGGGGCTTTCTGCTTTGAAAATTGCCAAAAAGCAGATTTCCATCAGAAAATACCATATATAGATGCGCTTGGCAAGCCCTATTCGCGATAGATCGTCAGATCGCATCAAAAAAGACCGCTGTAGCGTTCCTCAGCCCAAGGTTCGCCCCTGCGGTGGTAGCCGTTGCGTTCCCAAAAACCGAGTTGTTCGGTTTCTGTAAACTCCAGGCCGTTAATCCATTTCGCGCTTTTCCAGGCGTAGAGGTGCGGAACTACCAACCGCATCGGGCCGCCGTGATCGGGGGATAGCGGTTCGCCGAAGACGGTGTGGGCGAAAAAGTTTTCTTCTCGGAGGAAGTCGGCGATCGCAATATTAGTAGTGTAGTCGCCGTAGCAGTGTTCCAGGACGTGGAGGGCTTTAGGATCGACTTCTATGCTGTTCATAAAATCCGTGACTTTGACTCCCGTCCACTGCACGTCTAGTTTTGACCAGCGGGTGACGCAGTGAAAATCCGCAGTAAAGTTACTTTGGGGCATGGCCTGGAAGTCAGACCAAGTGAAGGTTTTTGGTTTTGCCAATCCCCAGACTTTAAATTCCCAAGTCTCAATGCTGACGGAGGGTGTATCGCCGTAAGTCAGAACGGGAAAGCCGTTGGCGAGGTATTGACCCGGGGGGACGCGATCGCTGTTATCTGATTCTGGCTTGCGAAAAAATTTGCCCTGCATTTATTCAAGCTCTACAGTAAATGACTGCAATCCTCAGTATAACTTAGAGACAACTACAAACAACAGCTTTACCGGTGGATGATTTACCGACTTTGACCGAAATTGCAACGCTTGATTTTTTCCCGTTTTCGCCACCGAAATGATGCTGATGAACATTGGCGAATTATTAAAATATTGCTGCCGCAAGTGGAGTTTGCGAGATCGTTTTAGGATGGCAACCTCAGCGACTGGGGAAACGTTTTCACGTGCAGATTGCCCGAGGATGCGTAGAAAAAATATATTAGAACTGGGAGTGTCGATCGCCTATACTGAAGAGAAAAAATTCACACCACACTAAAACTCAAAAGGCTAGTTCCAGCAGTTAATATTGATTGATGTAGCACAATGATATATCCTACACCAACTACCACGATTCGGCTTTCGCCGGCGCTAAGCGATGTCTACCGAAACATTAGTTAACTGGCTCGAAGAGAACACGGAATTAGGCATATTATCCCGCGATATCTTACAGGCGATCGCGCTGGAAATGTCCATGTCAACTTTTCCCCCGGGATTTCGAGTGGTAATCGAAGATACACCAGTCACCAATCTCTACATCCTAGAAAGAGGACAAGCCGATCGCTACCGCCGCAAACAACCGGGTTTAATGTGGGGGAGTAGTTTGTTACCGGGGGCGATCGTCAATTTATCGGCACTCCAGCGATCGCAAGCTGCGGATAGTAGAATTATTACTCGTACAGAATGTCAATTTTGGGTCATTAGTGCCGATCGCTGGCGCAATTTACTAGAAAGATATCCGCAGATTGTCGAAGCCTACGCCCAACGTTTGGCTGCGAAATTAGAGCAGTTAGAAGCAGAAATCGCCTACGAAAAAGAGCGTCAAAATGCCCTCCGCAGCTATCTAGTACCGCAGGCGAAACGGGGAGTCATTGGGAATAGCCGTTATGCGGTAAAATTGCGGCAACAAATTCGCACTGCATCGAGTGACGCGCGATCGGTATTAATCTCTGGCGAACCCGGTTTAGAAAAAGATAATTTAGCCGCTTTAATTCATTTCGGTTCAAGTCGCCGCAACGAGCCAATTATTCAGATCAAAAGTGCCTTGCTTCAGAGCAATGGAGCAGAATTATTCGGGCGTTTGGGCGGTAAGCCAGGGTTGTTGGAATGGTTGGGAGAAGGGACGTTAATTTTAAATGACGTTCAAGAATTACCCGCTCAATTAAGCCCCCAAATTCAGCAACTATTAAGCCAGGGAACCTATACACCAGTTGTCAGAGAAGGACAAATACCGCGGCCACCGCGTTCTAGCAATGCCCGAATAATTTTAATCTCAGAAATCGTCCAACCCCAGCTAGATAAGCTAACGCAACACAAGATTAAAGTACCGTCATTGCGGGTGCGTAAAGAAGATTTAGAAGCACAAGTCAACTATTATCTCAACATCTTTTGTCGCCAAAAGAAATTAGTCAAGCCCCAAGTCACGCCGGAAGCAATTCGCCGCTTGCAAGCCTACGATTTTCCGGGAAACTTGCAGGAATTGCAGGGAATGGTCGATCGCGCTTTAGTTCAAGCACAGGGAAGTCAGGTATTAACAGAAGAAGTGTTTTGGGCGCAGGCGGCGAAGCAACAAAAATTTCGACTCAATTTATTCAAGATATATCCCAAATTTCGGCAATTTTTACGGAGCGATTGGTATCCCGATCGCGTAAATTATTGGTTTACCACTTGGGTATTTGCATTAGTGGTAACTATCCTGTTTGTTGCTCCCCAAGATCGACAGCATAATTTTGCCCTAAATATCTTTTGGGCTTGGTGGTGGCCGTTAATTTTATTATTATTCCCTATCCTCGGGCGATTGTGGTGTGCTTTTTGCCCCTTTATGATTTATGGAGAAATCGTCCAAAAGCTCTCGCTGAAAATTTTTCCGCGAACTCTCAATAAATGGCCGCGCCAATTAGCTGAAAAATGGGGCGGCTGGTTTCTATTCGGAATGTTTACTTTGATATTTCTGTGGGAAGAGTTGTGGAATTTAGAAAATACCGCCTATTTATCCAGTTGTTTGTTATTGCTAATTACGGCGGGCGCGGTAATTTTTTCGCTGATATTCGAGAGGCGGTTTTGGTGCCGTTATTTATGCCCGATCGGCGGCATGAATGGATTATTTGCTAAACTCTCAATTATCGAACTGCGCGCCCAACAAGGAACCTGCGCGGCGGAATGCAGCACCTACCATTGCTATAAAGGAGGCGAAGGTTTTGGGGAAGGATTAACTACTAATGGATGTCCGGTTTATTCCCATCCCGCGCAATTAACCGATAATAAAGATTGCGTGTTGTGCATGACTTGCTTAAAAGCTTGTCCGCATCGATCGGTAGAATTAAATCTGCGCCCTCCCGGAATTGAATTGTGGACTACCCACGTTCCCCACGGTTATGAAGTTGCACTATTATTTCTATTATTAGGCGGAATTTATATCCACCGCTTGCCGGAGATAAATATTTTGTTGGGGCTGGGCATCAATTTAGAACAATTTTTACCACATTTAGGAATGTCAATCGCGGTGTTAATTATTCCGCCGATGATTCCGTTATTTGCCTATGCAGTCATGCAAGCAATTTATCGATTGGGAAAAGCAGAAACTCTCCCATTTAAAATTACTAAACCCCTTTCATTTGTCTGTCTCGCCTACGGATATCTACCTCTAGTTTGGGGCGGTAGTTTGGCTCACTATTGGCGATTGGGTTTGCAGGAAGGCGGGCGAGTGATTCCCGTAGCTTTTGCGACTTTCGGACAAATTAGAGATGATTTGCCGAGTTTTGTGGGAGATCCGGCGGTGATTAGTTTCTTGCAAGGTCTAACTTTAATTGTGTCATTGTTGGTGACGATATTTGTGACTCAGAAAATTGCCAAGCGATCGATTAAATCTTTGATGCCGCAGCATTTAGCGAGTTTGTGTTTGATGGTGAGTTTGTGGTATGCGATCGTGGGAAATTAATGTAAAATAAAACAAGGAGGATTTACTATGACTTCACAACTTCAACAAGCGATCGATCTTGCTCAGTCACTGTCATTGACAGAACAACTTGAACTACTTAAAACACTATCCGATATTATTCAACGCACCCATTCTCTGGAAACTCAAGCTGCAACAACAGAGGAAGATACAGATTTTTCACGTCTCAGCTTTCGCCAATCTTGGGAGCAAGCAATAACCGGACAAACCTTACCCCTTTCTCAACTGTGGGAGGGAATCGACGTTGACTAATTCTCCCCTTGTTGAGATTCGTCTCACACCTGAATTTCAGCGAAAACTGAAAAACCTCGCCAAGAAATACCGCCAAATTCCAACCAATATTCAACCTGTGCTTGAACAATTACAAGTTGGAGAATTTCTGGGAGATAGAATCCCTGACATTGGCTTCCCAGTTATGAAGGTGCGGATTAGAAACAGCGATACTCAAAAAGGTAAGAGTGGTGGTTATCGCCTAATTTACTGGATTTCATCAACCACGCTGATTGTTTTACTGGACATTTACTCAAAATCAGAGCGCGAAGACATTGAGATAGAGGAGATTCGTCAAATTATCAAAGGGTTCAGCACAACTCCTGAAGAAACAGATGCTTGAGTTTTTTCGTTTTAATCACGCAAGTAAGCCAGCTTGAAGCAAACTATGTCAATACCGAAAAAAGGAACAAGAAAAATCCTTGTTGACGGGGAGCCTTTCATCTGGCTCATCCGCAGACAAGCTAGTAATATGCAAGCAGACTACGGTTGCGGAAAGCTTCATGTTGCTGTCGAACACGCTGAAAATTCTGGTTCGGTATTAGTTATTATTACCGATCGACCTCACCCTCAAGATTGTCTTCGATCCAACAAAGTAATACCAGTAACACCCTCTGATGTAGCACAATGGATACGGCAAGCGATGCAACTCGGATGGCAGCCAATGCGATCGGGAATAACTTTTCGCGTGCAAATTGCAGGGCAGTGTATGGAAAAAATATAATGCTTTATGCTGTTGCCCAACATTAAGCATTATATTAAAGCTAATTCAGTTGATTTGGTAAATGTAAACATCGTCTGAAAGTTAAAAGTGTATAATTAAGTTGACAACCACAGAGAACTGCGATGACTATTCTGAAACCCCGTTATAGCAAGCAAGAGTTTGCACGACTTGGCGATGAGATATACGATCGCATAGTGCGATCGCAAGTTGAGCCGAGTAACAAAGGTAAAATTGTGGCGATCGATATTGAGACATCTGCATGGGAGATCGATAGTAACGAGATAGTTGCCTGTAGCCGACTCCGAACAAAGTACCCCACTGCTCAGATATGGATCGTGCGCGTTGGTTCAACCTATGTGCGTCGTTTTGGTGCCGGTCGCATCCAAAAAGCCAAATGATTACAGGAGTAGTTAACGGCGATTATGAACCAATTCTTCGCATATCCATCTACAGCAATAACGGTGAACTATACGAGCGAGATGCTGTTGTAGATACGGGTTTTAATGGCTGGCTATCTCTACCACCAGATTTGGTTGTTATTTTAGGATTGCCTTGGCAGAGACGAGGACGGGCAATACTAGCTGACGGCAGTGAGAGTATATTTGATATCTATGAAGCAACTATTCTCTGGGATAGTCAGCCAGTTACTATACCAATTGATGAAGCTGATTCAGATCCACTTATTGGTATGTCATTGATGGATGGCTACGAGCTAACAATTCAGATTGTAGACAGCGGTATCGTGACTCTCAAAAAAATATAAAGTCCAACAAATTACTACGCTCGATGCTGGGCAACAAAGTTGACAAAGCACGCTAATTGTGATAATAATATTTACACATTCAAATATATAGTTATCGACGCACTCCAAACAAAGAAACCCGGTTATAAACCGAGATATTCAACCGAGATAGAGGGCCTCAAGCAAGTATTTGGATAAAAACCTGGTTGTCGATCGCCACCCGTGCGTAAGTCCTAATCTCCCAAAAATTGTCAAAAATAATTTATTAAATATAAAAAATCATCGCGAACTTATGAGCGAATTATCAACCAGACCAGCCCTAATTACCAAAGTTATCCCCGACAGCATCTGCGCGGAAATGGGATTTGATGCCGGAGACTCCATCGTCGCCATCAACGGCCAAAAACCCCGCGACTTGATCGACTATCAATTCCTGTGCGCCGATGAATTTCTGGAACTAGAAGTTTTAGATGCTAAAGGCAAAACTCACAAGTTGGAAATAGAAAAAGAGTATGACGAAGACTTGGGTGTGGAATTTGAAACCGCCCTCTTCGACGGATTAATTCAGTGCAACAACCGCTGTCCTTTTTGCTTTATCGACCAGCAGCCTCCGGGAAAGCGCGAAACTTTATATCTCAAGGATGATGACTACCGCCTCAGCTTTCTTTATGGCAGCTATCTGACTCTCACCAATCTGACTGAAAAAGAATGGAACCGAATCGAACAAATGCGACTTTCTCCTCTTTATGTTTCCGTGCACGCTACGGAACCGGATGTGCGAATTCGCTTGTTGAAAAATTTTCGGGCTGGGAAGATTTTAGAACAAGTTAAATGGTTTCAAGAGCGCCGCTTGCAAATTCACGCTCAAGTTGTGGTTTGTCCGGGGATTAATGATGGCGAACATTTGGAACGCACTTTGTTGGATTTGGCAAAGTTTCATACTGGAAATATCCCGGCTGTAGCGTCGGTGGCTGTGGTGCCGGTGGGTTTGACTCGCTTTCGTCCTGCTGAAGATGAATTGATTGCTGTAACTGCGGAAAAAGCGCGGGAAGTTATCGCGCAAGTGCAGAAAATTCAAGCGGTTTTGAGTCAAGGGAAAGGCGGTAAAAAGGCTAATAAAAAAAGTTCAAAATTCACCCCCCCCAGCCCCCCCTTACTAAGGGGGGGAGAAGAGTTAGAAGATTTAGAAGATTTAAACTTCCCTGTGGTAAGGGGAAATTCAAAATCGCGCTGTATTTGGCTGGCTGATGAGTGGTTTTTAATCGCGGGTTTGGATTTGCCGTCGGCGGCGGATTATGAAGATTATCCCCAAATTGGTAACGGTGTGGGTTCGATTCGGCAGTTTATTGGGCAGTTTGAAACGGCTTTTGCTAAGCTGCAACCGCTGCCAGTTATTGGGCCGCGCCGGTTGGTTTGGGTGGTGGGAAATGCTGTTGAAAAGGCTTTTTTGCCGATCGCACAACAACTAAACCAAATTCCCGGCTTGTCTGTCAACATGGTGGCACTGTCCAGCCGCTACTGGGGACAAACTATCACTGTTACGGGTTTGCTCACCGGGCAAGATTTACTCGAAGCTTTGCAGGGAAAAGACTTGGGAGATGGTATCCTCCTGCCCTCGGTTATGCTAAAACAGGGGGAACCTCGTTTTCTTGACGACATGACCGTAGAACAGCTCGAAAAATCGCTGAAAACCCGGATTTTGCCGGTAAGTGGCGTAGAGGAACTAATCTCGGGGGCGATCGGTCTGGCAACTGCTGAAGTTCAATTGTAAATTTTGAATCAAGCCTTTACAAGCAAGACAAGTACGGTAATTGTGACTTGCAACTGTCGAGTTCAGGAACCAAACTAGAAACTTGAGACCTCAATCTTGCTCTAAAATTGTCTCTAGAATTGCAAAGTAATTAAAAAATTATGCGTGTTTTTCGTCAAATCGTGGTGGTCGGAGTGGGCGCTGCAATTACTTTCAGCAACGCCGGACAGAGTGCTTCAGCACAGCCTCCGGCTCAATCTCAGGACGGTTCCCCCCTTAGCAATCCGATCGAATTAGCGCAGAATATTCGATCAACCTCGAACACATCCTCAGAACCAACATCAGAAGATCCACAACAGTCGATCGCCCAAAACCCCCCAACCTCGGAGTCTCAGGAACCTGGGAAAGCTACGGCAGCAACTCTCCCAACCGAGTCAGACCAAGCATCAAAGCCCCAACAGGCTGCTCCGGCTGCCCCATCAACCCAGCAGCAGGAGTATTTGGCGCAGTCTCCAAAACCAGCACCGGCAAACAATCGGCAGAAACCTGTCCCGAGCAACCCCAACAATGTTCCGGTGCCGAATTTGCCAGCACCAGTTCCCCGCGGCACTCCGAATGAAACTTTCCCGCCTCTGACCCCGAAGGGCATTTTAGACACCAAGCCCCCGGCTTCCCTAGCACCCAACCCGAATCCGCTACAGTTTCCGACAAAGCCCGAGGATGTCAGAATCGAGGAAATTCAGTCAATTACTTTGCAGCAGGCGATCGATCTGGCCCGCCGCAACAGTCAAGTTTTGCAAATCGCCCAGAAACAAGTCGAACAAAATCGATCGGGCGTACGGGAACAGCAGGCTGCTTTATTTCCAGATCTGACTTTTCAAATGGCCGCAACCCGCCAAGTCAGCGCCAGCGGACAGATTGGGGTGCAGACTCGACTTCGCCAGAATGAGACTTTACCCGCCAGTCGCCAACTCCCGACAAATTCTCCCGAGTTTCAAAATTTCGGCACGATCGGTCTCAACAACACTTTACAGTTGAGCTACGATCTAGACATTTTCGGCCGCCGCACCGCTAATATCCGGGCGGCTAGGGAACAGTTGCGCTTTCGGGAACTGGATTTGGAACGCCAAGCCGAGCAACTCCGCTTCGACACTTCTGAGGCTTACTACAACCTGCAAAACTCCGACGGACAAGTTGCTATCCGCCAAGCTTCGGTGAGAAATGCCCAGCAAAGTTTGCGGGATGCGGAAGCTTTGGAACGCGCCGGGGTGGGAACCCGCTTTGCTGTGTTGCAGGCTCAGTCAAATGTGGCCAACGAAGTGCAGCAACTGTCCGTGGCCCGTCGCGATCAGCGAGTGGCCCAGCGGCGGCTGGCTGAGATTTTGAATATCAGTCAGTCGGCGAACTTGACGGCGGCTGACCCGGTGGAGCAAGCTGGCTCCTGGAGGCTGTCTTTGGAAGAGAGTATCGTGCAGGCTTTTAAGAATCGCCCTGAGTTGGAACAGCAGTTAGTACAGAGGAATATCAGCCAGCAACAAAGGCGATCGATTCGGGCGGGGGGGCTACCTCAAGTTAATGTCACTGGTTCCTACAACTTTCAAGGGCTAACTACTGACGATACAAGACCGTTTTCAACTCGCGGCTGGGCGAGTGGGTATGCGGTACAAGCCAATTTGACTTGGAATTTCTTCGACGGGGGCGCGGTGAAGGCGAGGGTGAAACAGCGGGATGCCGATATCTCGATCGCCGAAAGTCGATTTGACCAAATCCGCAACCAGGTGCGCCGAGAAGTTGAACAAGCTTATTTTGGTTTGGAGTCGAGTTTTGAGAATATCGAAACTTCTGAAGCCGGAGTTTTGCAGTCGAGGGAAGCTTTGCGTCTGGCCAGACTCCGGTTTCAAGCTGGCGTCGGCACTCAGACGGATGTGATTCAGGCGGAAACGGATTTGACTAGGGCTGAGAGAAACCGATTGTCGGCAATTGTCAACTACAACCTGGGGCTTTCGTCTCTCCAGCGCGCTGTGAGCAATCTTCCCACTAATAACCTCTCGGATGCTCCTTGAGGTTAGGTTGGGTTGGGTTGGATTGGGTTCGTTCGGGCGATCGACCTTTTACCGCCAACGGCATTGGGCATCGTGTATTTGGCAACTCAAAACTAAAACCCAGAAATCCGGTTTCTGGGCAAAATATTCGTTTGGCGGCGTGAAATCTAGGAATAAACCGAGTTTCTGACCCCGCACGCCGAGCGTCATGTCAAAATCACCAATGCAAAAATCTGGCTCCTGATTTTTGCATTTTGAGTTGCCCCACGACCAATTTCTACTTTCTGCGCCCTAAATATTCTTAATAACCGACACATTAGTTAATATTTTGTAATAGAGTTCTGTGTCAACTGCGTTAAAGGATCGGCAATGGCTAATATCAAGTTTGTGAAGGAAAATCAGGAAGTCATCGCAGCAGACGGAGCAAATTTGAGATTCAAAGCTCTAGAAAACCGCATCGACTTATACACGTTTTCGGGAAAGATGATGAATTGCGGGGGCATCGGTCAATGCGGTACCTGCATTGTGGAAATTGTCGAGGGTAGTGAAAATCTGTCGCCCCGCACTGACTTTGAGAACCGCAAGCTCAAGAAAAAGCCGGAAAACTATCGGTTGGCTTGTCAAACCATGGTCAACGGCCCGGTGAGCGTCAAGACTAAGCCGTAGCTGGGGTTGGCGAAGCAAGAAGCAAGAAGGCTTCGCGAGCGGGTAAAAAGAGCGATGAGGGAAGAGGTTCGAGGGAAGAAGCAGACATTCTCCTGCTCTCGGACTCTCCGGGTGCATCGAACGTGCAAGCATTTGTAGTGCGAGCGTCCCCGCTCGCGTGCTTTACACAGCACGCGAGCGGGGACGCTCGCACTATAAAAAAACATCCTTTTTGCGAAAATGGGATGCTCTGAGACTCTCCCAAGCTTCGAGGCTCCGGCTCTGTGGCGCTCCTTCTGTCTTCCAGTTTCCCTTTTGCCTTTGAGTGGTATTCTAGTTGTGTGTATTTTCATATTTTCCGATAGAGGCGGGGGTCTTCATGGAAGTTAATCAGCTAGGGTTTGTGGCAACCATTCTGTTTGTATTGGTTCCCAGTGTTTTTCTAATCATTTTGTACATTCAAACAGCTAGTCGCGAAGGCAGAAAAGATTAGTAATTTCTGCTATTTTTGTCTAGCTTTGTGCATTGTCAAAAAAAGCGCCAACAGTTTTTTGCTGGGGCGCTTTTTTGTTAGCTGTTAGTGTCGAGAGTTTAGCTGACGATCGTCCGGGCTAGCAAGACGGGACAGTTGGCGTAGACTCGCACGTAATCTGATAGGGAATTTCCTAGGAGTCGATCGAGATCCAGGAAATTTTTAGCAACGTTTGGCCGCCGATCCGGGGAACCGATGACCAACAAATCTGCATTCACTTCCTCTGCAATCTGACAAATTGCTTCACCGGGCTTACCTGTAGCACTCACGCAACGGTAGCTAACTCCCATTTGTTTCGCCAGTGCTACTCCCTCAGCCAATACGGGGTCTTTTTCAGCATTTGCTGTCACATCTTCGGTGTATTTTCCCGTCAAATCTTTGGTGACGTGTACTAGAATTATCTGCCCGCCACTCACTTCTTTAACCAAAGATAGCGCAAGCTGCAATGACTGTTTGGCAGATTCTGACTTGTCGAGCGCCACCATGACGCGCCTAATTTTTTTGACGTAGATGTCGTCTTTTACTAACAACATCGGTCTCGATGTTAGCTGGAAAACGTACTGACTGACTGAGTTTTCCAAAATCGATTGCAGCCGTCCAAATCCCCGCGAACCCATAATCACTAAGTCGGATTGTTCTTCTTCTGCGACTTGGCAAACTGTGGTTTTCGGGTCTCCCTGTTTCAGCCGCGGATTGACTTTGCTGGGATCTATTTTCAAAGACTGCACTGCTTGTGCTAAAATCTTCCCTCCTTCTTCCAACTTGTCGGCCATGCCATCGGAAGTTACTTGCTGCGGCACGACGTGCAAAACGGTGACAGAGCTTTGTTGCAAGGAAGGGATGTCCATCAACATATTAAACATCTCTTCGCACAAGCCGCGACCGGCGACGGCTACTAAAATTTTTTCTATCATGGTTTTTGGTGTGAAAACAGTTGAGTTTTGTTGTGGGGCGCTCTTACTAGGGCGTTGTTATACCAATTTAATGTGAAGTTGCACATATCTTGATCCCCCTAAATCCCCCTTAAGAAGGGGGACTTTGAGCGGAATCTTGTCCCCCCCTTATTAAGGGGGGCTAGGGGGGATCGGATTCTATGCAGCTTCATAAAAAATTGGTATTACTCTAGTGGGTTAATGTTAAGCATAAGCCTGAAGTTTGCTTTATGATTTGTAGAAATGTAGCGTTTTGGAACAATTTGTAACGTGTTAGAGAACGATCGAACTCAACCAGAACTTGCAGCGGCTGGCGCTATTCAAAAGCGGTCGGGGATGATGGACTCGGAGGGCTGGTTTGGGTGTTGCTTAATCAGGGTATGAAAAAAATAAGTTGAAAATTCCCAAGCTTTGTCGATACTGGTTTCTCTGACTGGCATATTTAGCCTTTCATACCGTC
>NZ_JAEQCF010000153.1:0-5615 GCF_020738625.1 Microcoleus sp. PH2017_09_SFU_O_A | reverse complement strand
GACAAGCCTATGGCTTTATGAACTTTGATAACTTTCGAGCAAGGCTATTAGCTTGCTTTTCTGATTAGGTTTGCTTATCACCTTGACTCCAGAAGAGCCCTTCAACCAAAGCAAAAAAGTTAGTGTCAAACGTCTTACGGATCATGTCAACTGATACAGAACTTGCATTACTAATTGCCCATTCACCATCCAACATGACTCCAGCATTATTAATCAGAACATCCAACTTACCGAACCGATTTTTAATCTCTTGGACGGCTGATTGAATTTGAATACTGTCATTAATATCAAGTAGAATCGCTTCGGCTTTCAATCCTTCATTTTTTAGCTTCGTTGCTGCCGCGACCGCCGCTTCAAGTTTGCGGGCTGCAATGATCACCGTCAATCCTTGCTGTGCAAGCTGGCGGCTCATTTCAAACCCAAGCCCTTTGTTCGCGCCTGTCACCAATGCAACTTTGCCATTTGATTCGCTGTTGACCATTGACTTCTTCTCCTTGATTTAGGGCATTCGAGCAAATTCATCACAACACTGAACCTGAAAAATTGGCTATTTGAGGATTAACGGTGTTAAAACAGGAGCCATCAACATTTCAAACTCCAAATTAGTCGCGCTCACCACATTTTCGACAATCTTGCCCTCTCGTAGCCGCATGACATGAGTTTCAATGAAAGTGATATCCCGATTGGTAGCAGCAATCCCAAAAAATGCTTTGGTGTGTTTTTGCACAGATCGAAATCGAACGACGACTCGATCGCCTGCGGCAAACATATCTTCAACGATCATCTCTGAACCCGCAACGGGAGGAAAGGCATCGAAAAAGGCACTAAATATTTGTATGTAAGCTTCCCGTCCGTCAATTGGCCCATCTGGCTTTAATCCGGTGATTGCCTGCACATTCTCATGTAGTACATCCGCCGCGATCGCCATATTGCCCTTGCCCAAAAACTGCTCGATAAAGATCCGGGCGATCGCCAAGTTTTGTTCTTCAGTTGGAGTCATCGTTATTCCTCACTGTAGTTGTGTTGTCTCTTCGGTTCGATTGATTACCAATCCAGTGCGATCGCGCCCCCAAACTTCCGCATCTCAGCAAAGAAGTTACCCTGTGAGCCGCCCTCTGGAAGAGTTGCCAGATACACAGCGGTTTCAGCTCCTTCATCCGCTGTAAAGGGCGCATCAGGGCCACCCATATCCGTTTTCATCCAGCCAGGAGAATAAGCATTTACCAAAATGTTTGTACCTCTTTAGTGAAGGCATTGGCCAATTCCTGCATCCGGGGTTCATGGCGCACAGGTGCGTAGGGATAGGGTTGGCTGCGGGTTGGTTCCGTGGGGTCAAGGCCTGCCTGCCCATGCACATCATAAAGCTGCTCGGCTTGGGCGTAATAGGGCTCAAAATCGGCATATTTCACCGCCCATTCTGGCGAAATGCCATCCTGGTGCGTGACCTGTTCAAAATCGCGCTCTCGCATCCGCAAGAGGGCAGCCCCGTAGACTTTGGTGTTACCGCCCACCCAATAGCCCGTGGCCGGTCGGAAGGCTTTCCCGTTGGTGTCAAACCACTGTTCTTGGGTGTGATAGCGTTCCCGTTGATACACTTCTAACGCACTCCAGTTTTCCTTTTCTCTCGGCAAGAAGGATCCGCGTTCTAGAATCAAAATCTTTTTGCCGCTGGCCGCTAGATGATAGGCCAACGTGCCGCCACCTGCGCCGGTGCCGATAATGATTGCATCGTAATGAGTGTTGGTAGCCATGAATGGGTTCCTCGCCGGTTAGGGAATTGACTGATTGAATTGGTGTGAATTAGAGGTTTTCAATGTAGGCATGATTTAACATCCAAACTATCAACGAATCATTTTAGTAATCGATCGCTCAAATCCACCCGGCCATCTCGGTCATAGTTGCAGCGAAAAATACAACGTTTGGGATTATCGTGGTGGAGCTTGGCGCACTTGACAGCGCGATCGCCAAACAACTCAGTATACAAACCCGCCGCTGATAACATTCCGATCGGGGGCACGATTACATACAGCCAGAAGTCCGTCCAAACATTGGCCGGTAAAGCCGACGCCAAACTTCGCGCCGGATTCATGCTAAAGCCCGATAATGGCGCTTCAAAGGTAATGTAAAGCATGACGAGAAATCCCGATAACAGGCCAGTGTAGCGATGCAGTTTTTGGTGATTACTCGTGAATAACACCATCATCATCATCACAAAGGCCACCAACCATTCACCCATCACGGCTCCGAGCCAACCCAGCGCACCGGGAACCGTGACAATATAATTAATCGGAGGTTGGATAAATACTTGACCCAACGCGAATGCGACTAAATAAATACCGGCTAATCCGCCTAGACATTGAAACAACACATAGAACAACGCATCCAGCAACTTAACTTTGCCCAGTCGATAGAAGGTCAACGTCACCGCTGGATTCATGTGCGCGCCCGATTGTTGACCCCAAGGTGAATGGATCAGGGCGATCGCCGTCAACCCCATCACAATTCCCACTAAAAACCGCCGTAGATCACCATTGGCAATGGCCTGATGTACCGGCGATTGAGGATATTCAAACAGAATCGAAAACCCACCGGCTGCGATCAAAAATAATCCCAGTAAGGCCGCTTCCATCAGGTATTCTGGTAGGTGATTGCGAAAGGTTGCTTTAAGGGTGGTCATGCTGTCCCTCCTGGGCGCGGTGGGCCGCATTTTGGTGAATCAGGGCAGCGACCAAGCCTGTCCAACCGGTTTGGTGACTCGCGCCAATTCCCGCGCCATTATCGCCGTGGAAATATTCGTGGAACAAGATGTAATCGCGCCAATGGGGATCGGTTTGGAATTTCTCAATGCCACCATACACCGGACGGCGACCCGATGCCTCGCGCTCAAACAAGGCCACTAAGCGGTGAGACAGAGCGATCGCCACTTCTCCCAAGGTCATTTCCTGCCCCGATCCCGTCGGACACTCGACTTTAAAACTGTCGCCCAGATAGCTGTGAAAGCGCTCTAAGGCTTCAATAATCAAATAATTCACCGGAAACCACACGGGGCCGCGCCAGTTGGAGTTACCGCCAAATAAGCCGGTGCTGGATTCAGCCGGTTCATACCGGACGAAATAATCATTCCCCCCTAATTGCAAGCAATAGGGATGATCCTGGTGATACTTGGAGATGGCTCGAATCCCGAACGGACTGAAGAATTCCGCTTCATCCAACATGCGTTGCAGAATCCGTTGCAGTTTGCTGCGATAGGCGATCGCCAACAACCGTCGCGCTCCCATTCCCGGTGTTTCCATACAGGCGACATTCTCTTTGAGGTCAGGGCGATTGCGAATAAACCACTGCATCCGCCGTTTGAAACCCGGAAATTTTTCCAGGGTTTCGAGTTCCAGCACGATGACAGCATAGAGCGGAATTAAGCCCACCAGCGATCGCACCTTCAACGGTAACTGTTGCCCATCGGGTAAATGTAGCGCATCGTAATAGAAGCCATCGACCTCATCCCACAGCGCAATATTGCTTTCGCCAATGCCATCGATCGCGTCGGCAATGTAGAGAAAATGCTCAAAAAACTTACTGGCAATGTCTTCGTAGCTGTCGTCGGCTTTGGCTAATTCGAGGGCGATCGCCAGCATATTCAGGCAATACATGCCCATCCAACTGGTGCCATCGGCTTGGTTGAGGTAGCCGCCCGTGGGCAATTCGGCACTGCGATCGAAAATGCCAATGTTATCCAACCCCAAAAAGCCACCCTGAAACACATTGTTGCCCGCCATATCTTTGCGGTTCACCCACCAAGTAAAGTTGAGCAGCAACTTGTGAAAGACCCGTTGCAGAAAGGCGCGATCGCCCTTCCCAGTGGATTTTTGCTCAATTTGATAGACCTGCAATGCCGCCCACGCCTGCACCGGAGGATTCACATCGCTAAATTTCCATTCATAGGCCGGGAGTTGGCCATTGGGATGCATATACCATTCACGGGTGAGGCGATCGAGTTGCAACTTGGCAAACGCCGGATCGATCATCGCTAACGGAATCAAATGAAATCCTAAATCCCACGCGGCAAACCAGGGATACTCCCACTTGTCGGGCATGGAGAGAATATCTTCACTGAACAGTGTGCCCCATTCGTGATTGCGTCCGGCTTTGCGATCGGTAGGCGGCGCGGGTTGTCCCGGATCGCCTTTCAGCCAGTCATTCACGCTGTATTGATAATATTGTTTGCTCCAGAGCAGTCCGGCAAACGCTTGGCGTTGAATATTGCGTTCATCGTCCGATTGGGGAAAGGGCGAAACCTCTTGATAGAACTGATCGGCTTCCTGTTTCCGGGTCTGAAAAATCTGCTCAAACTCAGCGCTAAACGGGGCGGACAATTGGGACCGATCGCTCAACCGCAGGCGCACGGTTTTGGTGGCTCCTGGTGCCAAGGTCAGCGAATAACGGGCGGCAAATTTTGTGCCGACCCGATCGGGATTAATCGCTTGAGCATCACCATTCACCACATAGTTATTAATGCCATCTTTCACATAGGGCGATCGATTCGCTGTGCCAAACAATCGCTGATAATTGGTTTCGTTATTCGTAAATAGTAATTCTGCATCACCCTCACAGTAAAGCCAATGCGTTGCCAGGGTGGGATGCTGGGCTTCGAGTTGACTGAACGTTGGATCAGAATGCACGACTTTGATCAAGGGCGGTGTGATGTCCGGATTCCAGTCCCAGAGATTGCGAAACCATAGCGTGGGTAATAACTGTAAGGTGCTAGCTTCACTGCCGCGATTGGCGATCGTGATTTGAATCAGAATATCTTCCGCTGTGGCTTTGGCATATTCTACAAAGACATCGAAGTAGCGATCGCCATCAAAAATACCAGTATCCAGCAATTCAAACTCGGGTTCTAGTTTGCCGCGGCGTTGATTTTCTGCGACTAATTGAGCATAGGGAAATGCCTGCTGTGGGTACTTATACAGGCATTTCATGTAGGAATGGGTCGGGGTGCTGTCGAGATAAAAATAATATTCCTTGACATCTTCGCCATGATTGCCTTCATTGCCTGTTAAGCCAAAAATGCGCTCCTTGAGAATGGGATCGTGACCATTCCACAGGGCGATCGCAAAACATAAGCGTTGTCTTGTGTCAGAAATTCCGGCAATGCCATCTTCACCCCAACGGTAGACGCGCGATCGGGCCTGGTCGTGAGGAAAATAATCCCAAGCCGAGCCATCGGGGCTGTAATCCTCCCGCACCGTGCCCCATTGTCGCTCACTTACATAGGGTCCCCAGCGTTTCCAGTAGGCGATCCGGTCTTGGTCTTGCTGCAATCGAAGTTTCTCTGGAATCATCAAACTTCTCCGGTACGGTGAATAACGATCTAAAGAGTTTGCTAACAGAATTCTGCGTGTTTTTAATAAAAGCAGCCTGAGAACTAGATGAGAAAGCACATCTTTGTCAGACCGGCGGCTTTGCCTGAGCACCAACTATGGTTGTTTTTTCCAGTCGTCGGTCAGTAAACCTGAGAACCGTTACATAAATCCTACCCAAAGTTACTCAAGATTGGACAATATTGGACTTTGAGCTTCGTTTACTTCCTGCTTCATCCTGGTAGTGTCGGCACTCAC
>NZ_JAEQCF010000194.1:0-1496 GCF_020738625.1 Microcoleus sp. PH2017_09_SFU_O_A | reverse complement strand
ACAACGACTAGGAAAGCTTTCCAGTTTGAGCATTATTTCATAACAGCCCCTAACCCAACGATAGGATTTTTCAGGAGCATTGAGCTTGAGCCACAAAAATATATTTTCTATGTCATGAATAGCAGTAGGAGATATCTCAACTCGGTAGGTCATATTTTTTTTGAAGCTCTTCAAAAGCTTGATGAATAGAAACCCCTTCGCCTCGATCGAATTCCCCTAAGCTTTGACGAATACCTGCAAGAGTTTCAAGAAGTTCTAACCGATTAAGTAGTTTTTCATAACTTTCCGCATCCTGAAGCACAGCAACCGCTTTACCATTAATGGTAATTACGATTGGTGTTTTATCTATTTCAAACTGATGAAGCAACTCAGGAGCTTCCTGTTGAAATTGGTTCAGGGGACGGCTACGGGAGAGGTTAAGCATGGTGTTCACTTTTTTTGAGTGTTGTTAACAATTTAGCAAAAGTTATTTTTTATTGCCTAAATTATAAAAGCACCAATTTTCTGTATGTCAAACTCTCGATCGAGCTTCCAAATCATCTCCAAGGTGACTCTATTCCGTCCGTTCCACTGTGCTGTTAGCTGGCTGGCTACTAGGCGATGCTTCTAATTTCTGCCGAATTGCGGCCTGAATTTTTGCGTCAAAATCGGGATCGCTTGGGCTTGCAATGATTGATTTCGGACGCTGACTGAACCTGTCTAAATATGCCTGACAAGCAGCTCGATCTTGGCGATTTTCCAGAAAGTACCGTCTCAATTCGGCATCGCTCATAGCCTCAAAATTCACTTGGCTCATCAGAATACCTCCCCATTCGGTACAATTTCAAACTCAAGGTCTTCACCATATCCAGCTAGAACGTATACGTTTCGAGTACGACGATCTATACAAACCAGATGAATCGGTTGCAACATGATGAACGTCAACTGATAGCTGACGCGATATAAACTCTCTAACTGAGCAGTAGTTGGCATTTCGGTCACTCACTCCACCTACTGTCTATTTTAACTGTTCCGAGTTCAAATGAACTCATCAGTTTACTTTACTGTTGTTGGAATGGCGTTCTATTGTGGTTAAGCGGGGGTTTGTGCTACTCATAAGGCGGAAAGGAGAATCTTCGCCGGAATCCTTAATTCTCGATCGAGATTCCGAATCATCTCCAAAGTCAGGGAGTGTTTGCGAGATAACGACCCCATTTTAGCTTGGGGAATTGTCTTAAGCAGCCTAAAAAACCTCACGTTCTCAAGGTTACTGAAGACCACCATTACTATAAATCAGTTGTCTGTTGATCCATCCGCCTTCTTTGGAACACAGAAATCTGACTAGATTAGCGCAATCCTGTGGCATACCGACACGATCCAACAGAGTGATGGATTGCACATCAGTTTTGAGTGCTTCGGACATCCAGCCAGTATCAGTCGCACCTGGATTTATTACGTTCGCAGTGATGCCCAGCGACCTAAATTCCTGTGCCGAAGCGAGTACGATCCGATCCATA
>NZ_JAEQCF010000193.1:0-1504 GCF_020738625.1 Microcoleus sp. PH2017_09_SFU_O_A | reverse complement strand
AGCGGCTGCTGTTAAGAAGCAAGTGGAAGTGACTCCCAAAGAAAAAAAGCGCTTGAATGTTCAGATGGATGAGTTATGGTCATTCGTTGATAGTAAAGGCAATCAGCAGTGGGTCTGGCTGGCATTGGATGCCCAGACTAGGGAAATTGTTGGTGTACATATTGGAGATCGTAGCGCAGTATCGGCTCAATATCTATGGAATTCAATGCCACCAGTGTACCGTCAATGTGCAGTAATTTATACTGACCACGTTTTGTGCTTATGATTCTGTATTGCCCAGCAAACGTCATCAAAGCGTAGATAAAGATAGTGGTTTTACTAGCTATATCGAGCGCTTCAACTGTACTATTCGACAACGAGTGTCTCGACTGGTAAGAAAGAGCCTAGCCTTCTCTAAAAAATTAGAAAATCATATTGCTGCAATTTGGCGGTTTGTGCATCATTACAATGCTAATTTACAACTCTAAATCCCTACTTTTATTTGAATTCAGTTTTATTCTCTCGATCCTTTCCTTCAGGGGACTACCCGTATTTAGCTCGCCCGTAACTTTCGATATCGACCCATGTATCAGCACCGCAAATCACGGCACAAATTGAGATGGTAATAATATCAATTAATTGATGATGTTTCGTCCGCTCAATTCTTGGATCTTCTCAGTCAGCAAAATGGTCGGCGATGGTGATTTTAGGTTTAAGTTTCATGCAGGGCAAACTCTAATTAAATATTTTTTGAGTAATCAAGAACCATCCTCCAATATACCATATTCTGTTAATATGAAATTTAGATGCGTTCGCCCTGTGATAAACGTGAGCTAGTCTTTGGGCAATCGCACTTTTTGACCTGCTTAGTTTAAACTCCAATTATCAAGCTTATGACGAAAAACTGTCATTTCTGGTCATAGGCCTGACAATCAACAGACAAAGACAAAAAACATTATTTTGTCCTATAACCCTTGCCAGAAAAGCGTTATAGCCACAAGTTTTTAGACCTGAATCCTTACTTTCAACTTAAAGTGCGGAATGTGGGTTACATCAATTTAGTAAGCAGAGACAACCAATCACCCTTTCCAATTTCGGTTGAAACCGCATCACCTTAAATTTGGGGCAATTGGATGGCAATCGCCTGTAGCCGGAGCCGAGCGCCCCTAGCCGCTTGCCCATAGCCCGAGCGGGTCTCAATCGCGGGCGATCGTCAAAAGATCTCAAAAGGGTTCTATATATAGTAGTAGCCATTTTACCTCTCAACGATTCTACCGACCCTTCATGACAGACGGCGGTCAAAAACTGACATTGGGGGTAAAAAAGCAGGTTCTGGCGTTAAAGAGGAACGAGCAATCGGATCTCGGAGCATCGAGGAACACCCAAAAGCCTTACGGTGTATAGATTGAGCGAAAGATAAAAATTGTTTTCGCAAAACGCTTGACAAGCCCTTGCGAAATAAGTATATTAATAAAGCGCCAGAGAGAGAGCGGTTCACACCGCGAACTTAAGGCACAGAGAACTG
>NZ_JAEQCF010000024.1:0-51473 GCF_020738625.1 Microcoleus sp. PH2017_09_SFU_O_A | reverse complement strand
AGGTGTCATCACCCTCAAAACGTAGTTGTAACTGAGGCTGGCTATCTCTTCACCTTTAGGTACTGGTTGTCCTGTTATGTCCGGTGATTGGTGGATAGCGCTCGACATAAGCCCCATCGACTAATTGCAGAATTCGCCATACCCGCCCGTTAAACCGCCAAAACTCAGGCACTCCCATACTCGCATAGAGTGTATTTTTATTGAGATCCGTATGAGTAATATCCACTTCCACGACTAAATCCGGGGCAGGATCGACATTCAAATTAACCGGGCGATCGGCAACTAAGGCATAATTCTGGATATAGTACCCATTGTCGGGTTCGGCGCTCTTGAGTAGGTCTTCGCGATCGAGGGTAGTCGAGCCCATCGTCTTCATTTTCATCCCCATCTCAACGATCAGGATTCTAATAAAAAGTTCAATCAAGCGAGCAGAGCGTTCGTGTCCTTCGAGGGACTGGGTAATTTCTAACACTCCGTTATCGTAGGTAAAGCGGGCGCGGGTGCGATCCGCCAGCAAACTTTGAATTTGCTTGAAGGCCTGCCAATCGAGGTCGCGAAAGGTGAGGCGCTTTTCTCCGACAAGTTGAGGTGGCGGCTCTAACAACATCAAAATTACCGCAATTTGAGATCGGATCGGATGTACGGTTGAAACCGCTTCTACACAAACGATGTCCGCCTCCGGGGACTAAGGATCGCGAATTAAATAACTTACAATTTTAATTATTGTGGGATGGGCGTCCCGCCCGTCCAGAAAGGGCGGGCGTCCCGCCCACCCCACTTTCAAGAGTGTAAATTATTTAATTTCTATTCCTAAGAGAGGATAACGTAATTTTAACCGCCACTCTTCAACTCCTCGCTCGATCGCGTGCAAGCTTGTATAGACGCGGTTTGGAACCGTCTTCTGAACCTTATTATAAGATATTTCTTCAACAAGTCTTGTAGTGCAGGCATCCTGAGTGCGATCGATTTTGGTGCTACTCGTTCTGCTCTTCAACCGGCGTCCGGCGGGTTTTGTTTGTATAGACGCGGTTTCAACCGCCCGGTTTCAACCGCCCGGTTTCAACCGCTGAGTTTCTCCCCAGTACCCCGAGTGAAAAAAAATAAGACTTAGGGGAACAAGCCTGCTACTGTTAGTGTCAAACGCAAGTATAATTATTTAACGTTTCGACTACCCTATTTAATTGCTGCCTCAGTCGCCACCGCCCCTATGCCATCAACAGTCAATACAGAATCAACAGCGGTTCAATTTAACCAACAGGGAGAAATATACTTATCCCAACGGAAATTAGCAGAAGCGATCGCCTCCTGCGAGCAAGCTTTAAAGATTGACCCCAATTTTGCACCGGCTTACAAAACTTTGGGCAATGCGCTGCAAGCTCAAGGCAGAATGGAAGAGGCGCGGCACTGGTACGCTAAAGCTATTGAAATTGCACCGAATTTTGCGGAAGTATACGCGAATTTAGGCAGCATTGGCGCGCAGCAGGAAAAATGGTCGGAGGCGATCGAGTTTTACCAAAAGGCGATCGCGCTTAAGCCTAATTTCGCCGGAGTATACCGGAATTTAGCCAAAGTATTCGGACAAATTGGCAAAGCGGCAGAAGCTCAAGAATGCTGGTATCGCGCATTCTGTTTGGAACCGGAAAAAGCATCTCCGGCAGAACATTTAAGTATGGGTGATGCTTTCTTTCGGCAAGAAAAGTTCCCGGAGGCGATCGGCTGTTACGATCGCGCCATAAAATTAAATCCTAATCTACCTCAAGCTTACCAAAACTTAGGCGAAGCGCTGAAAAAAGAAGGCAAGTTACAGGAAGCGACAGTATATTATCGTAAAGCTATTGAACTGAACGCAGCTAATGCTAGAAACGGCAGCGAGGGAGAGCAAACTTTGGCGGGTGCGACGGCGACTAACGGTGCAGCAGTTAAACCGCAACCCGCAGCAACCCCAGCCAAGCCGGTAGTCAAGCCACCAGTACAGCAACCAGTTAATTCTATAATTAATATAGAAGATCCAGAAGCATACAAAATACTCGCAGAAGGCTATTTTGCTCAGGGAAAATTGGAACAGGCAATTTCTGCTTGCAAAAAAGCTTTACAAATTAAGCCGGAAGCGCCACTTTATAAAATGCTCGGCAACGCCCTGCAAGCAGGTGGCAAAATTGATGAAGCTAAAAGTTGCTATGTCAAGGCAATCGAAATTAACCCGAATTTTGCCGAAGCCTACGCTAATTATGGCAGCATTTGCGCGCAGCAAGAACAGTGGCAGCAAGCGGTTTCTGCTTACGAAAAGGCGATCGCCATAAAACCGGATTTTGCCGGTGCTTTACGAAATTTTGGGAAACTTTTGGCGCAGTTAGGCAAGTCGGAGGCGGCAGCCGAAGCCTGGTATCGAGCATTTGCGATCGATCCGAAGTCGGGCACGGCTGAGGATTTGGAAAATTTAGCCAAAACTTTGATCGAGCAAGGTAAGGTAGAGCAAGGAATTGACTGTTACCGACGCGCGGTTGAGTTAAACCCAAATGCTGGCGCAGCTTATCACGAATTGGGCGAACTTCTGAAGGGTCAAGAACAGTGGGAAGCGGCAGTAGATGCTTACACCAATGCAATTAAAACTAATCCCGAACTTTCTTGGTCGCACAACAATTTAGCTGAGTCGCTGGTTAAGTTGGAACGGTGGGAAGAAGCTATAAATGCTTATCGCAAGGCGATCGAATTAAATCCAGATTTTAGCTGGTCTCACAACAATTTAGCAGATGTGCTGCTGAAGTTGGAACGCTGGGAAGAAGCTGTAAATGCTTACACTAAAGCAACAGAATTAAATCCAGATTTCAGTTGGTCGCACAACTATTTAGCAGATGCGCTGATTAAGCTGGAACGCTGGGAAGAGGCTATTTCTGCTTACCAAAGGTCGATCGAACTAAATCCCGATCATTTCTGGGCCCACAACAATTTAGCAGAAGCGCTGGTGAATTTGGAACGCTGGGATGAGGCGGTGGTTGCGTACCGGCGCGCTAACGAACTGAATCCGAGTTTCTTCTGGTCTCATAGCAAGTTGGGCGATGCGCTGCTAGAAATGGAAAGATGGGATGAGGCGATCGCAGTTTACCGTCGCGCGGCGGAGTTGAATCGCGATTTTCCGTGGACTTATTACAACATGGGGACGGCTTTTGAGAAGCTGGAACGGTGGGATGAGTCGATCGTTGCTTATCGCTGTGCGGTGGAAATTCAGCCGGATTTGCCGTGGATTTCGCAGAAGTTGGCTGATGCTTTGAGGATGCGATCGCAGTGGGATTTGCAGGATGCGATGCGTTTGTACCAGCGCGCGATTCAGGAAAATGCTGATGACTTGCAGTTGTATCACAAGGCGCTGGAGATTGCACCGAATGATGCTGACCTTTATGTTGGGTTGGCTGATGCTTTGGTGCGGCATGGTTGGGTTGATGGGGCGATCGTCTTCTATCAGATGGCGTTGCAGGTTCGGCCGGGCGATCGGGCTATTGCAGCGCGGTTAGACAAGGTGCTGGAAAAAAAAAAGCCAATTAAAAACCAGTCGCGAGTAGAGATAGATATTGAGTCCGGTTAAAAGCCCCGAACCAGTCCCCAGTAGTCGTATTGAAAATCAGTCGCGAGTAGAGATATTGAGTCCGGTTAAAAGCCCCGAACCCATTCCCAGTAGTCGTATTGTTGTCGCCGAACATCGGAAAGCTAAACCATTGAACGGAGATGTACGTTTGATTGCTTTCTATCTGCCACAGTTCCATCCAATACCTGAGAATGATTTATGGTGGGGCAAAGGCTTTACGGAGTGGACTAAAGTAACCAAAGCTCAACCTCTATTTGAGGGGCATCATCAACCTCAGCTTCCAACGGATCTAGGCTTCTATGACTTACGGATTCCTGAAGTTAGAGAAGCGCAGGCAGCACTAGCTAAAAAATATGGGATATTTGGTTTTTGTTATTATTATTATTGGTTCGCAGGTAAGCGCTTGCTTCACCTTCCTCTTGATGAAGTGTTGCGAACAAAGAAACCTGATTTTCCATTCTGCGTTTGTTGGGCGAATGAAAACTGGACCAGGCGGTGGGATGGAGCTGAACATGAGATCCTGATCGCCCAAGCACATTCGCCAGAGCAAAATAAAGCTTTTGCCGAAAGTTTAATTCACGTTTTGCTTGACGAGCGATATATTCGCATCAATGGCGAACCATTACTTATTGTGTATCGGAGTGATATTTTGCCAGATCCTCTACAGCTCACAGAGCAGTGGAGAGAGGTTTTTAGAGCAAATGGTGTCGGAGAAGTTCACCTTTGCCTCGCCATTACCTGTTTTTCTGGTTATGTAGACCCGGTGAGCATAGGTTTTGATTCTGCATTGCAGTTTCCACCGCATGGAGTACCTGCTCGCGAAATCTCACCCTCTGAACTTGTGGGAATGCACCCAGATTTCACCGGAAAGCTGATGGATTATCAAGACGGTGCTATCAATGCCGTAGCGACAAGCCTTCCAGACTTTAAAATATTTCCTGGAGCTATGCCGTCATGGGATAACACGGCTAGAAGAGGAAATACTGCTCATGCTTTTATTAATTCCAACCCAGATACTTACGAGTTTTGGCTGCGCGGTGCGATCGAAAAAACCACACAAAGGAATTCAGGCGATGAACGAATTGTTTTCATTAACGCTTGGAATGAATGGGCGGAAGGAGCCCACCTAGAACCAGATCAGAAATATGGGCATAGCCACTTGTTAGTTACCAGTAAAGCACTTAACGGGACACATGGTTGGAGAACGAGTCTTAATCTGCTACGCTATTTTCCTAATAAAACCGCAGACTATCTCAATCAACTGCTTGATGAATTAGACGAAAAAACTACAGCTCAAGAGCGCTCACTTCAGGCATTGTACATAATTATCCAAAGACTTGTTATCATCTCCGAGATTTTTCATCATCAACAAGATTCTGAATTATCGTGGAACTTGGAATCCCCGAAACCTGAAATGCAGTGTGATATCAATTCTATTGTTATAACAGGGTGGATCTTGCCTGCCATTTCTCCTGCTGTTAGCATAGAATTGATATCTAACAATCAGATTATTCAGCGAATTGCTGTTGATATACAGCGTCAGGATATAGCTGACGCTTATTCCTTGTCAGGTGCCGCGCGAACCGGCTTTTCAGCCAGGTTAAAATTAGAGAGTGTAGGAGCTGAACAATCTATAAATTTGCGTGCTGTTCTGCAAGATGGAAGTTATATTCCATTATCATTGATTCGCTTACAACCAGGTCATAACACGCTTCAAAACTTAGGAATAGCTGTAGATAAAAAAGGTCAATTCCGTAATTTGCAGTCTGATATAAAAACAAGGATCAATCAGATCCGAACCCTTCCTATTGAAGGAAGCGAGGAGCTGCGTTGGGAATTGCTGAATCACTTGGAGGAAAAAATCGAGAAGCAAGAACAAGTGATTGCACCAATATCCAATTTTCTTAAACAGATTCCTGGAATCAATCTTTTTTCTTTCGATGTAAATTAAAAAGATTTGGGAGAGTTTGTAAATTAGAGAGTAGTATGAGGAATTTGAGTAATGAAAAAGATTTCAGAAAATCCCCTAGTATCCGTAGTTATTCCCTGTTACAAACACGAAAAGTTTATTGAGAGGTGTTTGGAGTCAGTTGCAGCTCAGAGCTATGAAAATATAGAAGTTGTCATTGTTGACGATTGTTCACCGGATGCTTCAGCTTCGGAGATACAGCGGTTAATTGAGAGTGAAAGTTGGGGGTCTAGATTTTCTCACCCCGCACAATTTCACGGTTTTACTAAGAATCAGGGAGCTCATGCTGCAATCAATTATGGCATAACCCAAGCAAAGGGAGAGATTATTGCACTTTTGAATTCAGATGATGTGTATCATTCAGAACGAATCAAAGCTACGATTAATGCAATGCAGAAAGGAGGGCATGAATTTGTATTTAGCCGCGTGCAGTATATAGATGAAGATGATAGGATTGTCACCAACTCTCATGCTGTAGCTAAGAATTACTTTGATTACCAAAGAAAGATTGATCTTAAGCCGTTTCCTTCTGTTGGATTTGCTTGCTTATCAGCAAATGTAAGTATTTCTACAGGTAATTTTGTTTTTACAAAAGCGCTTTTTAATCAGGTGGGTGAGTTTAACGATTATCGGTATTGCCATGACTGGGATTTTCTGTTGCGTTCCATAATTTATACAGAACCATTTTTTCTTGAAGAAGACCTCTATTACTATCGGTTTCATGGAAAAAATACTTTTGAGTCTTTGGCAGCAATCGGCCCTCAAGAATCAGCAAGCTTGCTCAGAAATTTTTTCTCAAAAGTTCAATGTCATTGGTCGCCTAATACCGTTGCACCTTCTCCATTGAATTGGCCTGGTTTCTTTGAACTCTTTATCCACTGGCATGGATTAGAGCGGTTTATGTAAAGACTAAGGCGGCGATGAATTCGTAAGCATTGGGCTAATGGGCTCACAGTGTAGGACACTGTGAGCCTAATTTAGTATCAGCGATCGCCGATAGGTTTTTGCATGACGATCAGCGACTGCGGGATGATCGCTGGATCGTAGGTGAAATCGCAGAAATCTAGATATTTAGTCCACTCTCGCTCAACGTACTTCTGGGGGATTACGGCTTCTCCGTAAAAAGAGGCGTCCCGAGGGCCTCCGCCCCCCGTTGCACTGTATAAAAACTTCCCGCTGTCGTAATCTGCCAGAGCTGCTTCAGTATTCACAAATGAGTGTGCCAAGGCATGATGCCAATTATTAGAAGTATTGCTCTGGTTTCTGAGCGTACGACAAAGTTCAATAAAACTGCGCGCCTGAGTCGTGGCGACGAAGATGCCTCCTGGTTTTAGTATCCTCGAAAACTCTTCCACCCACTTGATGTGGACAGGTTCTGCCAAATGAGAAAAAACTGAATAGGCGTAAACAATATCGAAAGAGCCCTCAGAAAACTCCAAAGGAGGTAGTGGTTTGATGGCGCTGTAGTTTCCGTGTCTGACTGTGTTGATACAGAGATCGGTCATTTCTGAATCCACATCAATCCCATATAAATTCTCGGCACCGACATCTTTGAGGAAAAACCGAATTATCCGTCCCCATCCAGAGCCAAAATCGAGAATACGACTATCTCGCTCTAATTTCAGCCCCACTTTCCCCAAATGCCGCTTGATTTCAGAATAGAAATTAAACGCTTCGTTAAGAGCCTGCTGCCCCGACATCCCGACAAACTGACGCTGAAGTTCTTCTGGTGGAAATCCCGGCATTTCAATGCCGTCTACGACGCTGCGATCCAGGCTTTGAAGCAGTGTATCGAGCCATTGCCGATCGCTCATGCCAGACCCATAAGTCAAGATAGCAGCGTTAGTGCTTTTGCTGGCAACAGCCTCCGGTTTGGCCGAAGAATTTGTTTTCAGCGGATGGTTCGCCAATTCTGCGGATAAATTCATTGTGGCGATTGCCTGCAATTGCTTCCCAGTATGGTATTTTTCGGAGTTTAATTGTTGTGATTGCTTTTGAGTTTGGTGCAGAAAAGGCTGATGTTGCTCTAACTCTGACTGAATCTGTTCTAGTCGAACCCGAGAACGCTTTAAATCTGCCTGAATCTGCTTTAAGCGCGGAAGCTTTTGCCTAAATCTCACCACTGCGATCGGCACACTGCTTTGATCTGAAAACACAGCTTCAAGAACTAATTCACATTCCTCTGGCAGTTCGCTTACTCCTACTTCAGCCGAAAAACCGCAGTTTTCCGAACCTGCTACCTTTGAATGAATTTTAGCTACATCCGGGCGAGGATTATTAGTAGCAATTTGCTGAATTATTTGGCCACCGCTAGTTACTTTAATGGCAACTGCTGGATTTTTTTTTCCTAATATCCAGCCATAAACAAAAATTTTGTCCGTTTCAAACTGGAGATTATTGCGCGGGCTATCTATATTATAGCCCCATAGCAATCCGGAATCTTCTATGGACAAGGCAGCCACATCTAAAATTTCAATTAAAGCTTGTTCAGTCATTGTTTTTGTTTTTGGTTTAGCTTTTGTTAGGAATGAATATCTGATCTTAACTGGAAACGGTGACTGTGTTAGCAATTATAGAGCGATTTCGCTCCAGTTTTGCCTGAACTTGTGACAGCTTCTGCCGAGATGCACTCAAAGCTATATCGTACTGTTGAAATGAACTTGACAAGCCTTTACGTTTAGCCCTCATATCTAATGCGGCTTGATAAATTTCCATGTCTTTGCTAGTTATTTCTGTTAGCTTTTTCAGGATATTTTTGTCAGCCAATGCTTTTTGTAAATTATCCCGATAATTAGGATACTTATTTTGATTGAAAACCTCCATTTTAAAATCAGGCCAACCTAGGATATGCTTCAGTTCCGCTAAATCATCTTGAAAAAATTCTTGAACACCAACAAAGTAAAAATCAGTTAAATCTACATCTCGACAATAGAAATCAGCTAAGGGATTTATCCCTTTTTTAGCGTTGATATCTGCAAATTCTAACAGACTGATGTTATTTTCAACCATATATTTATGTTCTTTACTAAAAAAAACATCTTTTTGCGGTTGCGACTTCCAAAAAAAATAGCCAGAAATGAATTGAATAATTGGATTTCTCAACCAAATTATTCTTTTGGCTGATGAGAAGTATCGCTTGTATTTTCGTGCAGCAAAATGACCGTGAATAACCTTTATTTGCGGTTTAACAGACAATTTCGGCAGAATTTTTTCTACTTTTTCTTCTTGATAGTCAGAAAAAACTTGCATCTCGCCGTAAACCTGTTTTAAAGCTCTCCCAAACGTTCCTCCCGCTGTTTTGTGTACGTGAACAGAGATGATTTCCACTTGAGAATCTAAGCATAAATTCTTCATTACAAATTTGACTCCTGTGTCTTGCTGAACATATGTTTTATCAACTGGCAACAACAGCTTTTAGAGTCGTTACACTACGCATTAGTTGTTTCCACTCCACTGAGCTAGTCAGAGAGTAGCTATCAAATTCATAACCTTTCTCAGACGAGAACTTCGCAAAACTTTCTAACCAGTTTACCAATGTTTCTGTGCGCGATAAAGGCGTACATTTCAAAGATTGCTGCAAGCACTGAGCCACAGCAGCCATATCACCTTTGCGGTAAGCATACCAGGCATCCCACAACAAGAGTTTGTACTGCATCGGGATCTGTCCCTCGTCGGTCTGAGTGGCGGCTAGACTTTGTTGAAACAGCAATCGCTCCAATACTTCCTGAGTCTGATGCAGTTGAGACTGAGATTGTTCTAAGACACCATCAGTCTCGTGCAGTTGAGCTTTAGCCTGTGCTAGTTCAGAAGCAGTTTGAGCCTGTTGAGACTGAGATTGTTTTAATTTTATTTCAGCCTGTGCTAGTTCTGCTTCTGTTTGAGCCTGTTGAGATTGAGATTGTTTCACTTCTGCCTGGGTCTCGTGCAGTTGGGATTGAGATTGTGCCAATTCTGTCTGAGTCTTGTGCAGTTGAGATTGAGATTGTTCCCATTCTGTCTGAGTCTGATGCAGTTGATATTGAGATTGTTCCCATTCTGTCTGAGTCTGATGCAGTTGATATTGAGATTGTTCTAACACGGACTCCGTATCTTGTAGTTGGGATAGAGATTGTTCTAACACGGACTCCGTATCTTGCAGTTGAGATAGAGATTGTGCCAATTTTGTGTGAGTCTCGTGGAGTTGGGATTGAGATTGTTCCAATTCTACCTGAGTCTCGTGCAGTTGAGATTGAGATTGTTCTAACACGGACTCCGTATCTTGCAGTTGAGACTGAGATTGCTCCAACACCGCCTGAGTCTCGTGCAGTTGAGACTGAGATTGTGCCAATTCTGTCTGAGCCTGATGCAGTTGGGATTGAGATTGTGCCAATTCTGTCTGAGTCTGATGCAGTTGGGATTGAGATTGTGCCAATTCTGTCTGAGTCTGATGCAGTTGGGATTGAGATTCTTCTAACACTGCCTCGATATCTTGCAGTTGGGATTGAGATTCTTCTAACACTGCTTCGGTATCTTGCAGTTGAGACTGGCATTGCATTAATATTACCTCAGTCTGATGCAGTTGAGACTGGTATTGACTCAGCAGTGCTTTGGTTTGATGCAGTTGAGACTGAGATTCTGCCAATGCTACCTGATTTTCTTTAAATAAGTCGTCGGGTTTGTCAATATATATAGAATCTATAGCTGGCTGCACATCTATCACTTCATCTGAACATATAGCGATAAAATAAATTGGCGCTTCTAAGGAGCAAACCTTCTGATTCACTTCACTATCATCAAAGGTATAAGCCTTGAAGCTAGGTTGACTTGGCTCCTTCAAAGGGAAAACAAAAGATCCTGTTGCCAACCTTTGACCGTAAATTTTAACGTGCTTAAAGTGGCGATTCAGCAAGCTAATAAATTGATAGTCGTACAGCTCTTTGACGTGAAATGGGTTAGAATATTCAGGCAAATCTGAATAAGTCAGCCGATTGGGAGAAGAAATTATCACTAGCCCCCCGGGCTTGAGAACCCTTTTGATTTCTTGCATCATTTCTTCATGTTTATTGTGATGCTCGATAGTTTCAAACGATGTAACAATATCTACAGATTGACTGGGAAGGGGAATCGCTTCACAAGCTCCTACTACAAACTCTAAATTGGGACGATCTCCGTACTTTTGATTGGCATATTCTACAGATTTGGAGTCAATATCAACTCCCACAACTGAGCAAGCAAATTTTGATAAACTTGCAGAGCCGTATCCCTCTCCTGAAGCTATATCCAGCACTTGTTTGTCGCGAGCTAACTCAATGGACAGAGCATATCTGTGCAAATGTTCATACTTGATCTGACCCTTCATGCAATTCGGCAGATATCTTTCACCTGTAGGTTCTAATTCCATACTTTAATATCCTCCTTATGTTTAATTTATCGCTATCTCCACTGATTTTATACTAATCAGAGTACAATCTCCCTCTGTCTATCAAAGACTCTGAGCAGTCGCAGGATGTTTCCGCCAGTCTCGCCCCAAACAAGCTAAAGCCTAGTCCAGAAAATTCTTTACACTACAACTTTACCTTACTCGCGATCGCGCTTATGCACCGGTGGCACAGGGATAAAACCCTTACCGTCCCGACTATACCAGATCTCAAGCCACCTGAGGCTCGGTTGCCAAGATGATGTATTATAAACAATGCTGGTGCTGGAGTAAGCAGCCCCATTGGTTCTGAAATAATTTTATAGCGGAAAAGTAATTTAGCAAAAATGAAGGAGCAAAAGGCTGTGACCGAATTCGACAAAGGCAATCAACTTCTGCAAGAGGGAAAAGTAGAAGATGCGATCGAGGCTTACCGCCATGCAAGCGAACTGAACCCTGATGCTGATTGGATTCATAATGCTTTGGCAAATGCACTGCGACAGCGAGCTCAGTCGGATTTAGCAGAAGCGATTGGGGCATACCGCCACATGATCGAACTCAATCCCGACAATGTGGAAGGCTATCACAATCTTTTGCAACTTCAATCTGATAATTGGGAAACCTGGTTGCAGTTGGCCCAAGCTTTAGTGAGGCAGGAACAGGTGCAAGAGGCTATCGCGGCTTACCATCGTGCGATAGAACTCAATCCAAAATCTTTTTTGTCGCACCAGCAATTGGGGAAAGTTTTGGCAAACCAGGGGGATGTGGCAGGGGCGATCGCATCTTACCGTCGCGCGGTTGAACTAAATCCAGAGTCAGTAGAGATTATAGAATATTTATGGGCTGAATTGAGCCGACAAAGACAGTGGGAGCAAGCAGTAGACCTCTACTGCCAAATCCTGGAAGCTAACCCAGAACTGGCATTGGCTCATTATCATTTAGGAGCCGCCTTCACTTATCTGTGCAGGTGGGAGGAAGCCGCAGCAAGTTACCAGCGGGCAATAGAGCTAAACTTGGAGTATTCGTTTTGGCCACACCAACTGTTGGGATCTGCCCTAGCCAAACAAGGCAAGCTGAATGAGGCGATCGTTGCTTACCAAAATGCCTTAGAGATTCAACCAAACGGATGGGGATACTTTGACTTAGGGATGCTGTTTGTAGAGCAGAATCGCTTGGATGAGGCCCTTTTGTGTTATCAAAAGGCTGTAGAGATTGAACCAAACCAAGCACAGGCTTATTCGTCTTTGCAGGAAATCCTTACTACAGCCTACCATCAGTTAGGAATCCACCAGGCAGAAAAAGGTCTGTTAGATGAGGCGGTAGCCTGCTTCCAGAAAGCCCCACCGGTTGAACCTACCCTGGGAGATGTGTACGAGTATTTATGGAAGGGATTGAATCAACAAAGCGTACTCGACGAAAGCAGTCATTATTGCCAAAAGGAGATTCGACGGGAAGCAGTTGAGGTTTATTTCGGTAGAACTTGTATCTATAAAACTATCAATTTGTGGAATTTGACGAATGATGATAAACAATATCTCAAAAAAACAGGTTTATCATTAGATAAAATAGAATTAACTATCAAAGATCAGCGCAGCCTAGAAAAAATTTATATGAGTAGTTTTGGGATATCTCCTCTCGAAGACTATCCTCAAAAGGAACTGAAAAATGGACAACTATTTCAGCAAAGTATTGTAGAAACTAGCTATATTTATACTCCTTGTATTTTCAGTGGTAAGATATTGCGATCAAATCAGTCCTATGTAGTTGGGGAGATATGGCCAACACCTATTAATTTCTATCGATTTGTAGGGCAGGAAGTATTTTACTTGCTAGTCGGAGACTGGATTGGAGATAAAATGTATATCTATCTTCCTAGCCTAGAACTAATTATTCAAAGTAGCCATTTAGTATCAAAGATCCAGGGAGGAGCTCTCTTGAATAAGTTTAAAGGATATATGGTCAGTGAGTGGAAGCAAGTTCTACCCTATTTGAGCAACCCCCATAAGCAACTCGGGTTAGTTTTGGGATTTTTCGGGAATATTGGTCATTATACATGGAATGACTTAACTGGTATTCAATACCTTCATGAAAGAAATATACTGGCAAAAATAGATAAGTTCATAGTAGGCTCTTTGGAATACTTTAATGTAGCTGATGTTTGGCAGAAAGAAATTATCCCAAGTAAAAGAATTCAGGTAGAAGAGCCTCAGAACCTGTTTCAAACAGTTCTTGTCAATAACTGTTTTACTGTTCGAGTAACTGACTTTTCAATAAAAGAGGATTTGGTAAAAAGAATTACTAGAAGCTCAGCTGAAAAATGCTCTCAAGAATTATCGCAACAAATTGAAATTGCCAAACAACATTTTCCGTTACTGTGCTTTCAAATTCGTGTTCATATCCGATTCTGGTTATCTCAAGTCGAAGGAATTGCAAACATTATTAATATGGTATCACAAAAAAATCCTAATTTAGGAGTGGTATTTGATGGGTGGTCACGAACAGAAATTGATAGCCCAGGCGATGATGAGATGATAGCTCTTGAAAATGGAGAGGTTGCGAAAATTATTGATCGTCTAGATGCAAAAATTAAGACTTATAATGCAATCGGCTGTAAAACTTACGAAAAAGTAGTGTGGGCTCAAGCTGTGGATACATACGTTGCACCTTTTGGTTCGGGACTCACTTTCTTGAATACGATTGCCAATAAGACGGGGGTTGTACATGGGGATGTCAACTGCGCTGATGCCGCTACTAAAAACTTCTTACTATATCGGGAAAATTGGAACCCTTACTTGTTAGTGCCTGGTTATCATCGGGAAGGGGATCACACTCCGGCTGTTCACCGCAATTATGATTGTGATTGGGAGTTGATTTACGATGAACTTATAAAAATAATCAATGGGTTATCGAAAAAAGATAAAACAACAGGTATGAACTAAATGGAAAACTATAAAATTGCTGGAGTTCCTAGTCTCGTCTCTACCAGATCGCCGGGAAAAATCATAGTTATATTCGATAATACCCTCTGATGAATTTAAAAAATATGGGTTCTATGTTAAGGTGTTAAGCATTTAAATTGAGTATGAACAAAAGGCCAAACTCTTATACCTGAATATTAACAGGGAATCGGGATAAATGATTTAAATGCACAACAGCTTATCAAAATTCAAAGACTAATCGCCACCTCAACAATTTCCTCTAAAGAAAGCCCCTGACTGGCTCGTAACACAGCCTGACTACCAGCAACTTTGATCGCTTCTCGCTGCAATCTCAAAGATTTGAATTTTACAGGTATTTCCCCCAGAGCTAAGACTTCTGCTACCGCACTTCCTAACCCACCTAAACCATGCTCTTCCACTGTAAGAATTTTACCTGTTTTTTTTGATGCTTGCACAATAGCAGACTCATCCAGAGGGTAAACCGTTGGCATACTCAAAACTTGCACTGAGTATCCTTGACTAGCCAATTTTTCAGCAGCCAAAACAACGGACTGTAACATCCCACCCGTACTGATCAAAGTTAAATCAATGCCTAACTGCAAGCTAATCGCTTTCCCGATTTGAAACTCTGGCTCGATTTGATGTACTACAGGTTCACCCGCCTTACCTAAACGCAAATAACAAGGCCCCGGAGTATTAAGTATTGCTTGAGTTGCCAATCGAGCTTCTACCGGATCACCAGGAGCAATTACTGTCATGTTAGGTAATACCCGCATCACAGCAATATCTTCTACACCATGATGAGTATAACCCAGAGATCCATAAGTCAATCCCCCGCCCACCGTCACAATTTTTACATTCAAATTGTGGTAACAAACGTCATTGCGAATTTGTTCTAAACAACGCATCACCGGAAAATTAGCGATCGAGTAAATAAAGACGACTTTCCCCGACAAAGCCAAACCCGCAGCAATTCCCGTCATGTTCTGTTCAGCCACACCCACATTCACAAAACGGTCGGGAAAGCGACCAGAAAATCCTTCTAACACAGAATAGCCTAAATCACCGCACAGAAGCCAAATGCGTTCATCTTGTTCCGCTAGTTCACACAGGGTTTTAATAAAAGCTGTTCTCATAGTTGGATCTCTAATTCCGATAAAGCTTGTGACAATTGTTCTGTATTGGGGGATTTATAGTGCCAAGGTAACTGATTTTCCATAAAACTAACACCTTTACCCTTTGTGGTATGAGCAATAATAACGCTGGGCTTTCCAGGCTCAAACGGTACGCTGTTGAGTACATCTTCAATTTGCTGATGATTATGACCATCAACTTCTTGCACTGACCATCGGAAGGCTTTCCACTTATCAACTAAGGGGTCTAAGTCCAGAACCTCTTTAACTGTACCAAAGCTCTGAATTTTGTTGTAATCAACAATCACTACAAGATTATCTAAATGATGGTGAGGTGCAAATAAAATGGATTCCCAATTTGACCCCTCATCAATTTCACCATCACTGAGTATGACATAAACCTTGTAAGATTTACCCTCTCGTTTCCCAGCCAAAGCCATGCCACAACCGATGGGTAAACCGTGTCCTAAAGAACCTGTAGAAACTTCCACTCCTGGGACTTCATAGCTAACATGGCCTGTTAGTAGCGAACCATCTTGACAATAAGTGTCCAGCCATTCTAGAGGGAAAAAGCCTCGTTCTGCGAGAACCGCATACAAAATGGCTGTAGCATGACCTTTACTGAGAATAAAACGATCGCGCTCTGGTAAATTGGGATTAGCTGGGTCAATCTTTAAGATTTGACCATACAAAACAGCCAATATATCTGCCATAGACAGACAACTGCCCACATGAGAAGCATTTGCCCTATGCACCATTTTCAAGGTGTGACGGCGGATGGAATTGGCTAATTCCTGACATAAGTTTTGTTGTAACATTACTCTTTAACGAAATAAGAAATGTAAGGATCAAAGGGAAAACGGCATAGTTTAACTTGTGTTAAATCTAAGGTTTCTAGCAAGGCTGTAGTTTCCCCAGGAAATTCTGGACAATTTAATTCATCAAAAGCAACTATTCCCCCTTTAACTATTCGGGGATATAAATTTTCTAAGGCTGCTTTTGTAGGCTGATAAATGTCAAAATCTAGATATAGCAAGCTAATCAGTAAGTGAGGATGAGATTCTACATAACTAGGGATTGTTTCACAGGCATCTCCCGCTACTAGCTCTACTTTTGGAATATGTTTAAGAGGGCGATTTTCATCGTGCAATGCAACGAGATGTTGAATTTCATCTACCATTGAATTATTAATTTTTAAGGCTCCCTCATACAAATGTTCAGATGCACCATGTTTATAATCCTTTTCATCTAAAGTCGGAAATCCAGAAAAGGTGTCAAAACCTATGATTTTGCGAGTATGATTGTATGGCTCAAAGATTGAGGAAAAATGTAGCCAATTTATTATCCCGCCTCCCGCAAACACGCCACATTCTACAATACTACCATTGACAGGTAAATTAAGTTTAAAAATTTCATATCTCGCTATCATGCGAGCTACATCCTGCCTTCTTACATGACGCGAAAACTGTTGAAGTTTAAGTGCTAATGGTAAGGCTGATGAATTAAATGCTTCACTCAAACTTCCAACAAGTCTTTTCTCTTCATCAGTATGCTTTGCATTGTGGCACAGTCCTGTTGTTATATTTTCTTTCATCATTAATTTTTTGTCCTCATTGTTTTTCAAAAATACAAAAAGAGATTATCAACCTTGTCCAAGGATTTCTTGAAGGCACTGACAAATATAATCAACTTCCTCACGCTTCAAACATACTCCACTAGGCAAATTAATTGCTTGATTCCCGACCCTTAAAGCCGTAGGTTGAGGAGTCTGAGGTTTATTCCAGAATGGGTACTGACTAATTGCCGGAAAGACGGGGCGAGTATCAACATTCCGTTTTTTTAGTTCTTCCCTCAATTGATCGCGAGTAACACCAGCAGTTTCTTCTAAAAAAATACTACTCATCCAGTAAATACTTCTTGCCCAATTCGTTTCATAATTTAACTTAACATGGGGAACATCTTTCAGTCCCTCATCATACCAAGAAAAAATGCGACGCTTGGCTTCTATTAGCTCATCGACTCGTTCCAATTGACCTAACCCTAATGCTGCTTGTATATTAGACATTCTGTATTTATAGCCTTTTTGCGTCGCCCAAAACGTCCCTGGCAAAGTCCCCATATTCCAAAGTGCCCATGCTTTTTTGTATAGTTCCTCGTTATTCGTTACCAACATCCCCCCTTCACCCGTGACCAATAACTTAGCACCTTGAAAACTATAAGCAGCAAAATCACCAAAGGTTCCTACTTTTTGCCCTTGACATTCAGCACCGATCGCCGGAGCTGCATCTTCAACGACATACAAATTATGCCGACGGGCAATCTCCATAATTTTGTCCATTCGCGCTGGATGCCCATAAAGATGAACAGGCATAACAGCCTTAGTTTTGTCCGTTATTTTTGATTCAAAGGAAACCGGATCTAAACACCAACTATCTAACTCAACATCGGCAAAAATAGGTGTTGCTCCTACATATAAAACAGCGTCTGCCGTTGCCACCCAAGTAATATCAGGAACAATCACTTCATCCCCAGGCCCAATCTCTAAAGTAGCTAAAGCCAAGTGCATAGCATGAGTACAATGACTTGTATTGAGAGCATACTTTACTCCCAAATACTCAGCAAAAGAATTCTCGAATTTGTTGATATAATCCTTGAATTTATGATTCCATCCATAACGCACAGCATCGACAACATAGCTAACTTCTCTCGCAGACATAGAAGATCCGGCTGTCAAAATTATATTGGAACCATCAATGATGATTTTAGGCGCATAAACCATCCGTAAAAAATACTTATCAGGTTCAGCTTGATCCAGTCCATCGAAATCACGATAATAAACACTCTCACCTTCTTCGTGGCGACGTAAAGGAATTAGCTTATCCTCTTTAAATCCTAATTTTTTGTAAAAGGCGATCGCTTTGTGATTATCACTGAAAGTTCTTAAGTAAAAACTACGACATCCCAGAGTATCTTTAGCCCAATCAAACAAAGCTTTAACAGCATTACTCATAATTCCAGGATGAGAGCCTTGTATGCCTCGAACAACATTATCAAGCTCTAATTCGTATTTTTCATTGATCCCATTAGCAAAACCCAAATGACCAATTCGGTTGCCATAAGGATCAAGAACTAAGAACAAAATTCGATCTTCAACATTGAGTAAGCTATTTCTTAGCCATTGCTTGGTTCCTTCTATAGTGATTTGAGACTGGCTAGGGTACAGCGCACTATTGTCAATTCGCCATTGAGCTAATTGACTAATTAATTGTTCATCGGTTGTATGCAGCTCGCAAACCGGAACTAAATAACATTGCTTGTCTTGAAAAACAATGCTTTTAGCTAATAAATCATCAAAATTTTGAGTTTTCTTAAGAAAAGTGAATTCTTTTTTAACAGCTTTTTTATAAACTGCTATTGCCAGTTTTGATGCAGGACTTTCAAGAACATTCATATCACTTGTAACCATTTTAACTATCCTAATATTTACTTAGTAACTGCTTCAGGATATTGAAGCTATTTTGACTCAAACTGACTGATGATAGAAGTCCTTAATTTTGGAAACCACATAGCCTAACATTACCTCAGTCAACCCTGGAAATAGCCCAATCCAGAACGCATTCTGCATGACTTGATTAGTATTGCTCAAGTTCCCGACAACTCGATAGGTTAGACCTTTATAGGCAGGTTGCCTGACAAGATTTCCACCAAACAGCAATCTAGTCCCAATGCGATTTTCCTCTAGATACTGCACAAGCGCATTCCGAGTAAATGGTGCATCCTCCCTAACTGATAGCAGAAACCCAAACCAACTTGGCTCAGAATCTTGGGCTGCTTCCGGCAAAACCAAAACATCTTGTAAATCTTGCAAGTGCTGATATAAAAAATCAAAATTATGCCGACGTTTTGCCACAAACTCCAGTAATTTATCCAACTGAGCACAACCGACAGCAGCTTGCATATCCGTCATTTTCAAATTGTAGCCAACATGAGAATAAGTGTACTTGTGGTCATACCCAAATGGCAAATCCCCCAACTGCCAGTCAAACCGCTTGCCACAAGTATTATCCACTCCCGGCGGGCACCAGCAATCGCGACCCCAGTCCCGGAAAGACTCGACAATCTTCTTCAGGCGAGTATCATTCGTCAACACTGCGCCTCCCTCACCCATAGTCATGTGATGCGCTGGATAAAAACTCGCCGTTGATAGATGCCCAAACGTACCAGTCTTTTTTCCTTGATAAAGGCTTCCCACCGCATCGCAATTATCCTCAATCACCCAAAGGTCATGCTTCTGTGCAAAGGCAATTACCGCCTCAATATTAAACGGATTACCCAATGTATGAGCAACCATAATGGCGCGAGTGCGGGGCGAAAAAGCATCCTCTAACTGATCGGTATCGATATCGTAGGTGGGTAATCTTACATCCAAAAATACAGGCACTAACTGATTCTGAAAAATCGGATTAACCGTAGTAGGAAACCCAGCGGCAACCGTAATCACTTCGTCACCTGGTTGCAGCCGTTTATCCCCTAACTTTGGTGAAGTCAGCGCCGATAAAGCTAATAAGTTTGCAGAAGAACCAGAATTGACTAACAGGCAGTGCTTGACTCCCATCCACTCAGCAAACCGCTCTTCAAACTCAGCCGCATAGCGCCCAGTAGTGAGCCAAAAATCTAGCGACGCATCGACTAGCTGTACTAACTCGCGATCGTCAAATACTTTACCTGAAACTGGGACATAAGTTTGACCAGGAACAAACTGTTTGTGGGCAAACTTAAACTGATGGTATGCTTCAACGGCAGCAAAAACTTGCTCTCTAAGCCTTTGCTCTTGCTCGGAACTACTAACTGGGCGCGGTGTGGCTTGGGTCATGGCGATCGCAAATCAATAAGATAGTACAGGTATGAGTTCGGGAATCAATAGGTCACTATACCATTGAATCATCAATCACACGTTAATAAAACAGGGATTTTCATCCATCAAAAATTGCTCATACCACTCTATGGTTTCTTTTAACCCTTCTTCTAGAGGATATTTAGATTCCCAACCGAGCATTTTTCGCGCCTTATCTGCCGAAAGATACTGATGCTTAATTTCATTCTTTGCCCGATTCAATACGACAGGCTCTAAATAACTCTTACCCATCAATCTCAAAACATGATCTACCATGCCCCGCACAGAAATTTGGAGCTCGTTGCTGAAATTAAATGCCTCTCCCAAAATTTCTTTCCTGTCCATTTGCTCAGCCAAATGGAGATAAGCTAAAACCCCATCCTTCGCATAGAAATAGTCCCGAATAAAAGTGCCATCACTGCGGATCACTACTGGCTTTTCGCGTAATGCCGATCGAATAGTAGACGGAACAATGCGATTAAAATTCAAATCTCCACCGCCGTAAAAGTTACCACAGCGAGTAATACAAACAGGCAAACCGTAACTGACGTAATAAGCCCGACTGATTAAGTCAGCACAGCTTTTAGAAACATCATAAGGGTGTTCTCCTTGCAGCGAAGTAGTTTCGCTGTAAGGCAAAACTAGCTGGTCTCCATAGGCTTTATCGCTGGATGCGATGACTATTCGACTCACACCTCCAACGCGGCGACAAGCTTCGAGAATATTCCAAGTGCCTTTAATATTCGTTTCAAAAGTTGCCAGCGGCTCTCTATTGGCAACTCCTACAATTGTCTGAGCTGCTAAGTGAAATACAGTATCTACTTCGTACTCATTAATCGCTCGTTCTACGGTTGGCAAATCTTCTACACAACCGCGAACAATATTAATTTGCCGATACCATTCTCCAGCATACAGTCTAGATTGGGGTATCAAGTCACGGACTAATCCCGTTACCAAGGCTCCTCTTTCCAGCAACTCAGCTACTAACCAGTTACCCAAAAGACCTGTGCAACCTGTCACTAATACCGATCGATCTCGCCAAAATTCACTCATTCCCACACCTTCCAAGGAGCCTCTCCATTATCCCACAGTTCATTTAAATACTTATACTCGCGGTAAGTATCCATAGCAAAAAAGAAACCTTCGTGGCGGTAGGCCATCAATTCTCCCTCAGCCGCTAACCGCTCTAGTGGCTCTTGCTCAAAAAAACAATCATCCCCGCTCAAAGCCTCAAATATACTGCGGTGAAGTATCAAAAATCCGGCACTAGCCCAGCCATCTATTTGAGGTTTTTCTGTGAATTCCAGAACTTTGCCTTGATTATCCACATCTAAAATACCATATCTCGATATCGGGCGCACTGTCGTGACAGTTGCCAGCTTACCATGAGACTTGTGAAAATCCACCAGCGCCCCAATATCGATATCTGCAACTCCATCACCGTATGTCACCATAAAGGTATCATCAGTAATGTATTTCTCGACACGTTTCACCCGCCCCCCAGTCATACTGTCAGGCCCTGTTTCCGCCAGTGTCACCTTAAAATCTTGCTCCTGGTGTTCTTCGTGATAGGTAATCTGATTTTGGCGGCCTAAGCAAATAGTAAAATCATTATTCATCGCTTCATAATTCAGGAAATACTCCTTAATCATGTTGCCTTTGTAGCCTAAACACACAATAAAGTCCAGGAAGCCGTAGTGGGCATAGGTCTTCATAATATGCCAGAGAATCGGTCGTCCGCCCACATCAACTAGGGGCTTAGGACGAAATTCTGTTTCTTCTCGGAGACGTGTCCCCAAACCACCGGCTAATATAACTACTTGCATCGTTTCACAGCTTTAAACGTCATCAACTCTCTATTTACAACAGTGGAAGCGTGGGAAGCGGACTGGTTCAACAAACTCGCTTTCAAATATACGATCGATCGCAAAACCCAATTTAGGTATATCAGCCGGAATCCCGTCCTTCATTTTGTCATAATCCCGATCGCCACTAATTACACCTTCGTTACTATAAGCGATCCACTGGCCCCGATATTTTTTCAATTCACGGCGATTGGCCTTATACCACTCATTAGCCGTTGCATATTCTGCCGCCATATTTTCACCTCATAATTTTCCCTCAAACCATCCTCGCCTCCACCATCATCCGCACTACATCCGGCATCTTGTACTTCGCCTCCCATCCCAACTTTTCTTTTGCCTTACCCGGATTTCCCCTCCCAACTCCAATCTCCGTCGGTCTGTAGAGACTCACATCAGTTACCAAATGTTCCCGCCAATCCAAACCAGCAGCAATAAACGCTGTCTGCACAAACTCCTCCAAAGGATAACTTACACCAGTAGCAATTACATAATCATCCGGTTCAGACTGCTGCAACATCAAATACATCGCCTCTACATATTCCGGCGCCCAACCCCAGTCCCGCTGCACTGAAATGTTGCCTAAGTGGAGTTTTTCGGAACTTCCCGCAGCAATTCGGCACACAACAGATACAATCTTTTGGGTGACGAACCTCTCCGGGCGCAGTGGCGACTCGTGATTGAACAAAATACCAGAACACGCAAACAAATTGTACGCTTCCCGATAATTTGCTACTTCCCAAAATGCTGTAGCCTTCGCCACTGCGTAAGGACTTCTGGGGCGAAAGGGCGTGTTTTCATCCGCTGCACAACCTCCGGTATCCCCAAAACATTCGCTAGAACTGGCATTGTAAAGTTTAATTTTACCGCCTGCAAACCGAATTGCTTCTAACAGATTTAATGTACCTGTGGCAATACTTTCGAGGGTTTCTACCGGTTGTTCAAAAGACAGAGCGACGGAACTTTGACCCGCTAGATTGTACACTTCGTCGGGTGCAATTTTTGCTAATACTTGCAAGACGCTGCGAAAATCGTTGAGAGACATGGATTCTAGTTTTACTCTGTCTCGGATGCCCAAACGAGCCAGGTTTCCGAAACTAGACATTTGGGCGTCTCTCGAAGTGCCGCAAACTTCATAACCTCGATCGAGCAGCAGTTTAGCTAAATAAGCTCCATCTTGACCTGATATACCACAAATTAACGCTTTTTTCATATAAATTTTGACAACCAAACTCTAGCTTAACGATTGCTATTTTTCCCGTTATTTAACTTTTACCGTCAGAATTTTTATTATTTTTAATATTTGGGATTTTTCGAGGAGTTACCAGAGAAGACCGGGCGGTTGAAACCGCGTCTATATAGACAAAACCCACCTCCGTGGGTTGAAGACGTGGCACTTACAATTCGGTTATTTTTCCGTCGGCGTCCGGCGGACATCGTTTGTGTAGTGTAGACGCGGTTTCAACCGTACGTCCGATTTACAAACAAATTTCAGGACTTACGCCGGAGGACTAAAGAAACCGGGTTTTTTACCGATATTAAGGGTTTGAACCAAATATTTGGGTGAAAAAACCCGGTTTCTGGCTACCCGTGCGTAAGTCCTGAAATCTCCCTTATAGCCGAGACGAGATCCCCCTAAATCCCCCTTAAAAAGGAGACTTTGAGAAGACTCTTGTCCCCCCTTTTTTAGAGAAGGCTCATGTCCCCCCCTTTTTTAGGGGGGTTAGGGGGGATCTGGGTTATAGCATCAAACAGTAGACCAATATTGCTTTATTCGTTATTTTTACCTTTTGCCTACTGACCAATGCCTTCTTCAGATACTAGCCTTCCCACCGTTGGGCGACCAATTCAGCCAAGTCAACTACGCGCTGGCTGTAGCCCCACTCGTTGTCGTACCAAGCCAACACCTTTACCATGTCGCCGTCCATCACCAGTGTCAAGCTAGAATCTAGGATGGAAGAAGAATCGTTTCCGCGATAGTCGCAAGAAACCAGAGGCAAATCGTTGTACTCCAAAATCCCCTTCATCGGGCCTTCGGCTGCTTCTTTGAAAACTTGATTTACTTGCTCGGTAAAAGTCTTTTTCTCTACCTGAGCCACAAAATCAACGACCGACACATTAGGAGTCGGAACCCGCATGGCGATGCCATTTAACTTACCCTTCAATTCTGGAATCACCAAAGCCACAGCTTGAGCAGCACCAGTAGAAGTAGGCACAATATTCATCGCAGCAGCCCGCGCCCGTCGCAAATCCCGGTGGCTGGCATCCAGCAAGCGCTGGTCGCCAGTATAGCTGTGGGTAGTGGTCATCATGCCTTTGACGATGCCAAAATTTTCGTGAAGCACTTTCAGTACGGGAGCTAGACAGTTAGTAGTACAGCTAGCATTGCTGATGACAGTGTAGTCACTGTGCTTGTAGTTGTGGTGGTTGACTCCCATCACATAGGTGCCAACTTCTGGCCCCTTACCGGGAGCAGTAATTAGCACTTTTTTAGCGCCGGCAGTGATATGCTTCGAGGCACCAGCTTGGTCAACGAAGACGCCGGTTGCTTCAATAATCAGATCAATACCCCAATCTTTCCAAGGCAGGTTGAGCGGATTGCGATCGCTCACGCATTTAACTGTCTTGCCATTGAGAATAATCGAATTTTCATCCGTACTGATGTCCACACCCTTCAACGTTCCCATCATGGAATCGTATCTCAGCAAGTGAGCATTAGTTTTCGGATCGGAAGTGTCATTAATTGCTACCAGCTCAAGCTGGCTATTTTCTCGGCCCAGCAAGCAGCGCGTAAAACTGCGCCCAATACGTCCAAAACCATTGATCGCGACTCTAATCACCTAGTACCTCCTAATGATGGCAGCCCTTAACTCAGGCTGAATTTTTGGAAAAATTTAATAATTGACTTCTGACACCAGATCATATCGCAAAGGCTGATCCTTTCTAACTTTTCGTCTGTATCGAAAAAATCTGAAATTTTTGAGAAGGCAGAAATCGGAAGGCTCAAGGCATTCAGCTTTCGGCTGCTGGTTGCTGGTAAAGCTGATGGGCCGCAATATAACTCCCGACAACTTCCGGTACTAAGTCGCCCAGCTCGCGATTTTGGGCCCAGCAGCGGCGGATGTGGCTCGACGAAATCTCGATCGCGCGCATGGACAGCACCTCCCAACAAATTTCCACATCTAGCAGAGCCATCTGTTCGGCAACTTTGCAGCAAACAGCATTTGTCTCAACCTGCATCCTGTCGTCAGCATCAATGGACACATCGCTCAAACTATCGCCCCACTCAGATGCTGCCCCTATGTCCCCGCTTTCTGCTGTCTGCGGATCTACCTGACTCGGACGCGGGCCCACCAACCAGTGGCACAACCGCCCGATTTCGGCCGATCGGTGCCATTTGGGAAGAGTTCTGAAAGCATCGCTGCCAATAATCCAGTGCAGCCGATCGCCTGGATACATTTTTTGCAAATACAGCAAAGTGTCGATCGCAAAAGAACTGCCCGAGGGATTTGCCTCCAACGGAGCTAGTAGGAAGTCTGGGCGATCGCCGAGCGCCAGAGCGAGCATGGAGCGCCGCCGCTCAAAACTTGCCAAATCCGATCGCCACTTGTGAGGAGGAGCGCGATCGGGTACCCAAATCACTCGATCGAGATTAAATTGACTCGCAGCCGCCTGGGCTACCAACAAGTGACCCCAGTGCACCGGGTCAAAAGTACCCCCAAAAATCGCTATTTTCCCCATAATTCCCAAAAATTAGGATTAATTAGGATTAATACAGACAGACATCGCCCAAATTTCATGTTTGTGCGCTTTTACCACTAAGCTCAGTCACTGTTTGACGGTTGCGATCGAATGTATATTTTGTATATAACTTATTCTCAAATAGGTGAGGTATGACTGTGATTTAAATTGTTGGGCTGTACCTTGATGTAATGTATAAAAGAGCGTAAGAGGGCTGAAGCCCAACAACGTACCTTTATTAAGTGAGGAAATGTATACAGATATGTGAGAAACTACTGTGGTGGCGATCGAGTCAATCTCTGATTTTCAGGAAAAAATGACCGTACCCGCAGATAAATAACTAGAAAATGAGCGAACTTTTGTGATACGTGGTAGTGTTTGTAAATCCTGATGGGTTTTACCCTCAATCTTCGTACAAAGGTTGTGGGGCTTTTGCTGCCGTATCCCAGCACAGCAGGCGGGTAGAAAGAGAAAGAATGCAGGAGATATGCAACCGCCCACAATTAGTCAGTTAGCCCCGACCCCAGACCCCATTCTCTCTGACCTGCAATTTTCGAGCTGTGACTGTTCCGGAAAACTACTCGGTACTAAGTCATATAGGATACAAGACAAACATCTCTACAAGTCCCACAATTCTAGGGACGCGCAGAGAATTTTGTACAAAATCTCTAGCGAACTGTATCCTGAAAAAACAATTCTTGATATGATATCGCGTGTTATTGGCGTGGTGTGGTGTGTGAGGAGCGAAGATGCCGAGTTCTGTTGATTTCAGCGGGAGACCATTTCATTTCATCGGCATTGGTGGAATTGGGATGTCAGCCCTTGCCTACATTCTAGCGAAACGCAAGTTGCCTGTGTACGGCTCCGATATTAAATCGAGTCACATAACCGAGCGCTTGCAAGAAATGGGAGCTCACATTTTTTGGCGTCAAGACGCCAGCAATTTTGAAATATTTCAAACGGCCCTCAACGGTAGCAGTCCCGATCGCGGGGCAGCCGAAAAGGCCGTATCCTCGGCAGTCGCTGGCACGGTAGGGACTTCCGTGGCGACAGCCGAATCTCTCAAATTGAACGGCAAGGGTTCTGGCCCCCAAGCAATTGTGGGATTGCCTCAAGTAGTATGTTCGACGGCAATTCACCCGGCAAATGCCGAATATCGAGCTGCCCTAGATTTGGAATGTCCGATTTTTCATCGATCGGATGTGTTGGCAGCGTTAATTCAAGATTACCAAAGCATAGCCGTAGCAGGGACTCACGGCAAAACTACCACTAGCAGCTTAATCGGCTTTATGCTGATGGCTGCGGGTCTGGATCCGACGATCGTAGTAGGAGGCGAGGTAAATGCTTGGGAAGGGAATGCCCGTTTAGGGGAAGGCCCCTACTTGGTCGCCGAGGCTGATGAATCCGACGGTTCCCTCGTCAAGCTCGCAGCCAAAATTGGCATAGTGACGAATGTGGAACTGGATCATCCAGACCATTACGATACCCTCGAACAGGTAATAGACACATTTAAAGTGTTTGCCAAAAACTGTCAAACGTTGGTGGGCTGCATTGACGACGAAATCGTCAAAGACTGCCTTGCACCGAATGTCAGCTACAGCTTGAATCCGGACAGCGGTGCTGACTACACGGTTTCCGATGTGGAATACGGCGCCGCCAGCACCAAGGCTGGCATTTGGGAGCGAGGAGCTTTCCTGGGGGAAATGGAGTTGAAGTTGTTGGGCAAACACAATCTTAGCAATTCACTAGCAGCCGTAGCAGTTGGTCGATTGTTGGGGTTGGAGTTTTCGGCGATCGCTTCATCGATTGCTGGCTTTGAAGGCGCTCGCCGCCGTTTTGAAGTGCGGGGTTTTCACAATGACATCCTGTTTGTGGACGACTACGCCCACCATCCCAGCGAAATTCGCGTTACCTTGGCCGCTGCTCGCTTACGCATCGAAGGTAACGAAAAGAATTCCAAATCCCGAAGAGTAGTTGCTATTTTTCAACCGCACCGTTACAGCCGAACTCTGACATTTTTGCCAGAATTTGCTCAATCTTTTGGGGATGCAGATTTGGTTGTCGCTTGCGATATTTATAGTGCTGGGGAACCGAATTTAGGAGAGATTAGCGGGCAGCAGGTTGCTGATTTGATTGCTAAAGAAGGCCGAGAGGTTGAGTTTCAATCTTCTCTGGAGTCGGTAAGTAAGTTTTTAACCGAAAATCTGCAACCGGGGGATTTGGCTCTGTTTTTGGGTGCTGGCAATCTGAATCAGATTATTCCAGAGGTGATGGCTTTTTATCAACAAGCCGATCGCCCGGATTAGCTCTCGCCCGCCCCAAGTCGATCGACATGATGGCGGTGCAGGTTGTACCGACACTGCTGTCTGGCGACTCTCTCAAAACAGTCGCATAAGTTACGCAAACAGAATTTGCTACCACCTCTTCAAGCGAATGTATTTTTAAGGATTTTCAAGATGGTGACTATATCGAATGACTCCTGTGTGAAGGAAAATCGGCGAGTGTATTCTCCTATTTCTTTGCGGGGAACTGACTGTAAAATTAATTCTCAAGTTTCTTTGGCGGGTCTGACTTCTTTCCGAGTCGGCGGCCCGGCTGAGTGGTACGTCGCTCCCCGCAGTCTGGAGGCTTTGCAAGCGAGTTTTGCCTGGGCGCACGATGAAGGGATACCGGTGACTCTCCTAGGCGCGGGTTCTAATTTGTTGGTGAGCGATCGGGGTTTGTCCGGTTTGGTCGTCGCCACTCGCTACCTGAAACAGGTAAACTTTAATGCAGAAACAGGTCAAGTTACAGCCGGGGCGGGGGAGTCAATCCCCCGCCTCGCTTGGTTGGCGGCTAAGCGGGGCTGGAAAGGCCTGGAATGGGCAGTTGGCATACCGGGCACTGTGGGAGGCGCTGTGGTGATGAATGCAGGCGCTCACAGGGGCTGTGCTGCTGATATTCTAGTCAACGCTCGCCTGCTATCCCCTAATGGTAAGGTGGAAATTCTCACACCAGAAGCTTTGGGCTATCGTTACCGGACTTCAGTGTTGCAAGGGGGCGATCGACTGGTAACAGAAGCGACTTTCCAGTTGCAGCCGGGATTCGATCGATCGCAAGTCATGGCAGAAACTAATAACAATTTCAGCCAGCGGCGGACGAGTCAACCCTACCACCTGCCTAGCTGCGGCTCTGTTTTCCGCAACCCCAGCCCCAAGGCAGCAGGCTGGTTAATCGAACAAGCGGGACTGAAGGGATACCAGATCGGTGGCGCGCAAGTAGCTCAGCGCCATGCTAATTTTATTCTTAACTGCGGGTCAGCAACGGCCAATGATATTTTTCAAGTGATCCGCCACGTTCAACAGCAAGTCGAGCAGCGGTGGTCGCTGTTGTTGGAGCCAGAAGTTAGAATACTGGGAGAGTTCCCCTTCTAAGGCATGATTGAAGTAATACGGAAACGGCAGACTGCCAGCGCACACATCATCACAAAGTAGTTATGACAAAATCAGGACAAGGATTTGGCTTCGGCCTGGGCAAAATGAAAGAACTGACTGAAGCTTTCAAAAAAGCTCAGCAGGTTCAAGAAGGAGCTAAAAAGCTCCAAGAAGAGTTGGATGTAATGGAAATTGAGGGAACTGCCGGCGGCGGCTTGGTTAAGGTTTTTCTCAGCGGCAACCAAGAACCCCGCCGCGTCGAAATCTCACCGGATGCGATCGGTGAAGGTGCTGATGTGGTTTCTGAACTCGTCACGGTGGCGATGCAGGATGCCTACACTAAGTCTACGGCAACGATGCGGGAGAAAATGGAAGAACTGACCGGCGGACTGAATCTCCCTGGGTTCGGCTAGTCATTAGTCATCAGTCATTAGTCATCAGTCATTAGTCATTAGTTGACTGTTGACTAATGTTATTGGTTATTGGTTATTAGCAGCCCCAAGCGAGCAACAAATGACTAATGACTAATAACGTTCGCGAGCGGGGACAGCGCTAATGACTAATGACTAATAACTAATAACTAATAACTAATGACTAATAACTAATGACTAAATTATTGTTTGTCTGCCTCGGAAATATCTGCCGATCGCCCTCAGCAGAAAATATTATGAATCACTTAATTAAACAAGCTGGTTTGAGCGATCGCATCACCTGCGATTCAGCCGGAACTGGCGGGTATCACATTGGCAGCCCCCCTGACAACCGCATGGCGTTGGCGGCGAGGAAGCGCAAGATTGAATTGTTAGGCGAAGCCCGCCAATTTAACAGGAAAGATTTTGAAAATTTTGATTTGATTTTGGCGATGGATCGCGACAATTATCGCAATATTCTTGCTGTTGATACTGCGGGAAAATATAAAGATAAAGTGCGCTTGATGTGCGATTTTTGCCGATCGCACGACTTGAAGGAAGTTCCCGATCCTTACTACGGTGGGCCGGAGGGATTCGATCGGGTAATTGATTTACTGCTGGACGCTTCGGAGGGTTTGTTGGAATACGTTATCAGTCAGGAACAATTAACAATTAACAATTAACAATTACCAATTACCAATTACCAATTAACAATTACCAATTATAGCATTTCGATCTCCCCTATGAGGTACGCACTGGGCTCCGTGGGCACGCAGGCATACCTCACTACGCTTGAGAACCGCCATACCAGAAAGAATTGGTTGAAAGCCCCAAGCTTTTTCGGGAGAAATTAAAATCAGACTATTCATTACTCAAATCCTCTTCCTTCTAGGTAGAGGTCGCTGTCAATTGTCAACTGTCAACTGTCAACTGAACAATTACCAATTACCGACCAAATGGTGTTCCATCGCAAAGCGAACCAGTTCTGCCCGGTTGTTGCTTTCAGTTTTTCTGAACAAGCTGCTGACGTGCTTTTCGATGGTGCGAGGACTGAGGTGGAGCCGATCGCCGATTTGAATATTAGAAAGACCTTCTGTCAGCAAATCTAGCACTTCCTGCTCTCGTTGCGTCAAATTCGGAGCATCGCCACTGCCATATACCCGCGCGAACGAGCTATCCCGTAAAGAATCGCGCGTTTCTGGTTTTTGAGTTAAAAAATCAGTTTGAGGCTGGTCATTGGCGATGATACCTGTCGCTGTTGGCATCTGTTCGGGTTCGGGGGAACGAGACGGTGCCTGAGCAATTAGAGCGTAGCGATCGAGCAAAGAGCGAATTACCGCGCCCAATTCCGGGAGTTCAAAAGGCTTAGCCAGAAAATTGTCGCACCCCATCTGATAGCCGCGAATCCGTTCCTGCGTGCTCGTGCGTTCCGTCAAAAAAATCACCGGTAGCAATCGGAAGGCGGGACGAGTCCGAACTCGACGCACGAATTCGTAGCCATCCATCTCGGGCATTGTAATGTCGGTAACAATCAAATGTGGCTGAAATTCCTCTACCAAGCCTAAAGCATCTTTGCCGTTCTCAGCAGCGATTACAGAGTATCCCGTAATTTCCAGATAATCGGTAATCGACAAGCGCGTCGCGAAATCGTCGTCAGCAACCAGAATCGTCAAGGGCATGGGCGGACATTAAAAATTAAACATTAAAAATTAAAAGTGATTAATTTCACTTTTAATTTTTAATTCTACTGTTTAATTCTGTTGTTGACACTCCCCGAATATCAAGGTACCGGGATTCTTAAGACATTTCTGTCAAAATATCCCTTTTGTTAAGGTTCCTTTCGCTGACTACGTTTACACGCTTAAGTGCGTAGTCATGTCTCCTCAAAATGTTTTGGGCGTAGACTTTCCCACCGGCAGGGGGTTGGTTTTTTAATCTTGTCTGATGTGTTTATTTTACCATATTCATTTGTGAAGATGGATTTGTTATTTTACTGAACAATGGCGAAAAGCCGGCCACTCAAGAAGGGGTTTTAGACCCATCTCTCTGATAAGTTGCAGTTAAAGTACCAGGTTGCGCTAATGTTCCCTGCAAAGCTACGCCGCGCCCGTTGGCTGCCAAATGCCGCAGAGTTTTGTAAATTGTCTCGATTTGCTCTGGCCTTCCTGCTTTTTTTGCTATTTCTGATACAGATAGAGGTGTTGGAGCGTCTTTGATAACTTGCAGCACCAGTTGCTGCAAATCTAACACAGCAGCGGCCGCTTTTTTACCGGCTTCAACCCCTGGCTGGTGATAGGCATTGACATTCACCAAGGAACCGTAAAAACCTACGGCTCTTTCGTAGAGGGCGATTAATGCTCCTACTGTCCGAGGGTTGACTTTTGTAATTGTGACGGTGATTGAATCTCGATGATTTTCGTACAAAGCTTGTCGAGTTCCCTGCAACAAACCAGATAAATAATCTCCCGAGGTGACGCCCGGTTCTACTTCTGGAGAAATTCCTTGCCTGTCTTCCAAAACTTCGATAAATGTTAGGAAGAAATTCGGCACGCCTTCTCGGAGTTGCTGGACGTAGGCGTGTTGGTCGGTGCTGCCTTTGTTGCCGTAGACTGAGATTCCTTGATAAACTGTGTTGCCGTCTAAATCTTTTTCTTTGCCGATCGATTCCATGACTAATTGCTGCAAATAGCGGCTGAACAATAGCAGGGAATCTTTGTATGGCAAAACTACCATGTCTTTCTCGCCGCGTCCGTTGCAGGCAAAATACCAGGACAGGGCTAAAAGGGCTGCGGGATTGTTTTTAATGTCGGGAATTCTGGTAGCTTCGTCCATGACTTTAGCGCCATCGAGCATCGCCCGAATGTCGATGCCTTGCAAAGCTGCTGGTAAAAGTCCTACGGCTGAGAGTTCCGAAGTGCGTCCTCCCACCCAGTCTGACATGGGGAAGCTGGCAATCCAGCCTTGTGATTTGGCTAATTTGTCGAGTTGGCTGTCTGTGCCGGTGATGGCAATTGCCTGTTTGGCGAAGTCGAGTTTTTGGGCTGCGAAGGCTTTTTGAACTTCGATCATGCCGTTGCGGGGTTCGGGGGTGCCGCCGGATTTGGAGATAGTAATTACTAAGGTGCTGCTGAGTTTGTCTTTGATTTTGTTGAGGATGCGATCGATCCCAGCCGGATCTGTGTTGTCAATAAAATGAATTGCTAGGGGTGGAATGTCTGGGGATAGGGCTTCGGCGACGAATTGAGGCCCGAGGGCAGAACCGCCAATGCCGATCGAGATTATATCGGTAAATTGCGGAGCAAATGGCGGTTTAATATCGCGACTTTGAACTTTCTTGACAAATTCTTCGACTTGTGATATGCCTTCGACTATTTCTTGTTTTAATTCTGGAGTGGGAGCTAAATCGGGGTTTCGCAGCCAGTAGTGGCCCACCATGCGGTTTTCGTCGGGATTGGCGATCGCGCCTGCTTCCAAAGCTGTCATATCTTTGAAAGCTTTGTCAAATTTGGGCTTGAGTGCTGCTACCGCATCGTCGTCGAATCCCATCCGGCTGATATCGAGATAAAGTCCCAATCCAGAGTGATAGTAAAGCCAGTCTTGATAGCGTTGCCAGAGTGCTGCGGCGTCCATATAATTCTCTACGATTCTTATAATGTTCGATCGGGCTAGTCGGGAATCAACCAATTGTAGTTTAAAACGATGTTATGTATGGCTTTTGCAGAATCCCAATAAATTTAAGCATTAGTCGTCTGAAGGCGAAACCCTCCGACAGGCAGAAGAGTCTGGCAGAATTAGAGAATAAAAATGTGACTAGCCCAACAGTCTGAGTAGGTAGAACGCCCATTAGTGGCAAGGCCCCATAGATACATCAAAAGTAAAGTGAAAGCGACAGATAGATTTAAATGTTGTCAGGGTTCGGCTTGGGATTTTAGTTTGACAACAGTTAAATTTTGGCAAGTCCCTTTAAAATAGGCATTGCAGTCTGGTTAAATATACTTTTTGCGGTCACTCAATCATCGGCTAAAAATATAATGAACAACTGTCAAATACCAAAATTGTAGTATAATATACAGCAATAGTGCTTCACTTAAGAATGCTCCCCCTAGCCCCCCGACTATCAGGGGGAGACAAGAGTATTTTCAAAGTCCCCCGACTATCAAGGGATGCGAGGGGGATCTCCGGGCAATAAACAGCGCGAACAGAAACGTATTGGAATATACAGATATTATAATTAAAGTGCGATCGACTATGCTTACTCTATCTCCAGAATTAAAAGAAAGATTAGCAACTCCGCTAAAAATCGGCGACTTTGAAGTCAAAAGTCGTGTTCTGCAATCGCCCTTATCCGGCGTAACCGATTTGGTATTTCGCCGCCTGGTGCGCCGCTATGCCCCGGATTCGATGATGTACACCGAAATGGTCAATGCTACGGGTTTGCACTACGTGAAGCAACTGCCGCGAATTATGGAAATCGATCCAAACGAGCGCCCGATTAGCATTCAATTGTTTGACTGCCGGCCGAATTTCTTGGCAGAAGCGGCGCAGAAAGCTGTGGCAGAAGGAGCTGATACTGTTGATATTAATATGGGCTGTCCGGTTAACAAAATTACTAAAAACGGCGGCGGTTCTTCGCTGCTGCGAGATCCCGAAACAGCAGAGGCAATTGTGCGGGCGGTTGTGGATGCTGTAGATGTTCCTGTGACAGTGAAAACTCGCATCGGTTGGACTGACAAAGAAATTAATATTGTGGAATTTGCCAAGCGGATGGAGGATGCGGGAGCAAAAATGATTACCGTGCACGGCCGCACGCGATCGCAAGGTTACACCGGCCCGGCAAAATGGGAGTGGATTCGCCGTGTTAAGGAAGTTTTATCGATTCCCGTCATTGGTAACGGAGACATTTTTTCAGTGGAAGCAGCGGTGCGGTGTCTCGAAGAAACTGGCGCCGACGGAGTGATGTGTTCGCGGGGAACTTTGGGCTATCCATTCTTGGTGGGAGAAGTCGATTATTTCTTGAAAACAGGTGTGGAAAAGATACCTCCGACACCAATTGAACTTCTCGAATGTGCTAAGGAACATCTGCGGGCTTTGTGGGAATACAAAGGTGAAAGCGGTGTCTCTCAAGCGCGCAAGCACTTAACCTGGTATGCTAAGGGCTTCCCCGGTGCTGCGGAATTGCGGGGTGTGTTGGCTGTGGTAGAAACGGTTGAGCAAGGTTGCGAATCGATCGATCGCGCGATCGAGCAATTGCCAGCAGTTTAAAACCCTGGGAGAGGGACTCGCCAAAAGCCCGCTGTTGCGAGTCCAATCGCTGGCAAAAAGTAAGGTTCGTAGTGAGGACTTTAGTCCTCTAATTCAGAGGACTAAAGTCCTCACTACGAACCGTTTTTATTAACAGTTGAAAATTTGTGTGTAGGGGAAAGCATGGACTCATTAAAAGGGCGAGATTTATTAAGTCTGGCCGATTTAAGCATTGACGAATTAAATTATTTACTGGATCTCGCAACCAGTTTAAAATCGGGAATGGTCAAGCTGAAACGCAACAAAGTTCTCGGCTTGTTATTTTCCAAAGCTTCGACACGAACGCGGGTGAGTTTTACGGTGGCAATGTATAAATTGGGAGGGCAAGTAATCGACCTCAATCCCAATGTAACACAAGTCAGCCGTGGCGAACCGTTGGTAGATACCGCCAGAGTTTTAGACAGATATTTAGATATTTTGGCAATTCGGACTTTCGAGCAAAAGGATTTAGTAACCTTTGCCAATTATGCCAAAATTCCTGTAATTAATGCGCTAACAGATGACGAACATCCATGTCAAGTGCTGGCGGATTTAATGACAGTCAAAGAGTGTTTTGGCAAGCTGGAAGGACTGACGCTGACTTATTTTGGTGACGGCAACAACATGGCTAATTCGCTGATGTTGGGCTGTGCAATGATGGGGATGAATGTCAGAATTGCTTGTCCTAAAGATTTCCTGCCAAATCCTGAAATAGTAGCAAAAGCTGAGGCGATTGCTAATGGCAAAACCGAAGTTACTGTGACGGCTGATGCGGAAGCTGCTGCTAAGAATACTCAAGTGATTTACACTGATGTTTGGGCAAGTATGGGACAGGAAGAGGAGGCTAAACTCAGAATTCCTTTGTTTGAACCTTATCAGGTAAATGAACGACTGGTAGGGATGGCCGATCGCAATGCCATCGTACTGCACTGTTTGCCGGCACACCGGGATGAAGAGATTACCGATGCGGTGATTGAAGGTTCGCGATCGCGCGTTTGGGATCAAGCGGAAAATCGGATGCACGCTCAGCAAGCTTTGCTGGCTAGCATTCTCGAAAGCGATTAGGTTAATAAGATAAGACGGCGGTTAAGACGGCGGTTAAGACGGCGGTTGAAACCGCGTCTACACAGACAAAACCCACCTCCGTGGGTTGAAGAGTGGGCAGTTAAAATTACGCGATCTTCGGAGTCTTCCGTTATTTCAAAATAAGACGGCGGTTGAAACCGCGTCTACACAGACAAAACCCACCTCCGTGGGTTGAAGAGTAGGCGGTTAAAATTACGCGATATTCTGAGTCTTCCGTTATTTCAACCGCCGTTTTATCTGAACCGTATTGGATCAAAACCGACTGCAATTATTGTATTAGTTTGATAGCGGTTGTCAATTTGATATAATAGGTGGCAGCATTTCCCCAATTGCAATATTAAAAGCGGGAAATTGCAGCGGTGAAATACTGGCAGTTTCCTCAAGAATGACTTCGCTTTGATACCCATCATCAGCGGGTTCTCGAAAAACGTGCAGTTGTCTGTCATTCACATTTAATACCCAATAATCCACAATTCCCGATCGCGCGTAAATTTTGGCTTTAATTTCGCGATCGTAAGCTAAGCTGCTGTCTGCCACTTCGATAATTAGATATACTTCTGATGGCGTCGGATGGTGAGTGGCGTAGTCAAAGGGATCGATTCTAACTACAGCGATATCCGGTTCGGGTTCGGAATTGTCATCGAGGGCGATCGGATCTTGCATTCGTACCCAAGCCAGATTTCCAAAAAGGTTTTGCAGCAATCTATCTGTACGCCCTAAAGCGGAGGTGTGAGCAGTTCCTTTTGCACTCATTCTGATAATATTTCCTGAAACTAATTCGACTCGTTCCTCTGGGTGAAAAAATCCCATCTCTCCCAGCTTCTGATATTCTTTAACTGTCCATTTGCGGAGCGTAAAAGGGGCTTCTGTTATTAGCATAGCTTCACCAAAAATATCGCAATTCCATCCAGGATAATTTTATTGTAGCTTATTAGGTAAAGTATGCAGCGGTAATCCGAGCGGGATTGTGCAGCCTCTCTATTCCCTCTCTCTGCGCCCTCTGCGCCCTCTGCGGTTAATAAAAAAACAATAAAATGATTCAAATGATTCAGGTTTCGATCGCCGAATTGGCGTAAATTGCCAATTGCGATCGATTTCGTAAATTCAACCGATTCAGTAGATGAGTAACATGAGTTTTCACCGTTCCCTCAGAAATAAACAACTGCTGGGCAATATCTCGGTTAGTTAAACCTTTACCAATCAACTGCAATACCTCTTGTTCGCGCGGGGTTAATTGTGTCAGTGCAGCGAGTTTCGAGGGTTGAGCGGTAGGTGCTGGATTAGTAGGTTCTGAATTAGTAGGTGCTGCACAAAATCCTGTTATTAGCTTATCCATTAAGCCAGGAGCCAGTTGAGTATAACCCGATTGCACCAAACGAATTGCCTGTGCTAACTCTTCCGATGGCATATCTTTCAACAAATAGCCCTTGGCCCCGGCCCGCATCGCATCAACAATGTATCCATCGTCATCAAAGGTAGTTAATACCAAGACACTCGTATTTGGAAATGACTGGCAGATCAGGCGAGTTGCTTCTCTACCATCCATCACGGGCATTTTTAAATCCATTAATACAACATCGGGTTGGAGAGCTTCGACTTGCTCTAGAGCAGCTTTACCGTTGTGGGCAATTCCAATCACTTCTAAATCTGATTCTAGGCTTAACATAGCCTTGAGCCCTTGGCAGATAAGCTGCTGATCGTCAACTAGCAATAGACGAATCATGGGGAAATTCCTAAATCTCTTATCCCATAATAGTTCTTAATTGCACAGACAAAGAAAAAACGCCAAAAGAGGTTACGTTAATTTTACATTTTGTTACATGAAGTAATTTATTTTCGCCTACCTACTTAACGGCAGGCTAACATCGATTCTACATCCCGCTGCGGGTGATGTTTCCAGGTGAAACTCTCCGTTGAGAGAAGCAATTCGCTCTTGCATTCCTCGCAATCCAAACCCGCCAGTACCACTTTCTAATTTGAACCCCCGCCCGTTATCCTCAACAGTCAGGTGCACTCGATCGCCCGTTGTGTGCAATTGCAGATGAACCTCGGTAGCTTGGGCGTATTTGCAAATGTTGGTCAATGCTTCTTGCACGATGCGATACAGCGTTTTGACAACTTGAGGTGGTAATACAACTTCCACGCAAATGCTGCTGGTAACAGTAATGCCCATACTCTGGCGAAAGTCTTCCATCAGCGAGGAAATCCCCTGTTCCAAGGTTTCTTCTGCTTCTGCGTCAGCCCTCAGCGCATTTACCGATTGTCGAACTTCTTTCATCGCCACCTTACCGAGTCGGTGTGCTTGTTCCAAAAACGGTTGTGCCTCTGTTGGGTCATGCTGCCAGAGTTTCATGGCGGTTTGCAGTTGAATGTTGAGCGAAGTCAAGGCGTGACCCAGCGAATCGTGAATCTCTCTAGCAATGCGATTGCGTTCCTGAACCGCTGCTAAATCTTCTATTTGCAGGGCATATTCTCGTAGCTGCGCGTGGGCTTGCGATAGTTGTTCCTGAGTTCTACGTTCTGCTAGTAAGGTACTGACCAACTGCGACACGAAAAATAGCCCCAATCCAAACATCAACAATTCTGCCGTCTGGTGCATCCAAATTTGTTGTTGCTCGACATTAGGCAACATCAGGGGTATCACTCTTTGAAGATACTGAACTTGATGAAACATATACATTACCAGCGAAAGACCTGCCACTATCCACCGACCGGGAGATTCAAATAAAAAACAACTGCGAATTAACACGATCAAATACAGCGTCGGTAGGATATGCAGGTATCCCAAGGTTGTTCCGTAGAAGATCAGACCCATTTCGATCGCCGTATAGACATAGCGAAACGAAGTTTTGCCAGAGGGTAAGAGCCATCCCATCAAGCCCAGGGATACCAGGATTAGAATGTGCTGTACGGGAATGCTTTGACGCTGCCACGCTTCGATCGCAGCCATCACTCCACAACTGCCTAACATGATCCATTCGGTGTACAGCAGAAAGCGAAATGGTTGAGGTTGGGTTTTTAGTAGGGATGCGATCGCAGTCATGGCAGGGGCCTCCAGTAGTTGTGGCTCTCAGTATTCCCAAAAAATACTGCAAGTCAGACTGAATGTCTATAAAACTCGGCAATTTTCTAACTTTCGCTGATGCTACCCCTGGGAACTATGACTAAAGTTATAGCCGATCGGGAGAGGCAGCGCGAACATCGCACTCGGCAGTAATGGGCGATCGCGACTTTTGGCAGATAAGCGGGCGATCGAGAATATCCATTTCGTTGATGTCAGATCGAGACGTTTTTCAGATGTGTTGAACCGAGTTTATTTCCTAAGATTGTGACATAGCAAACCAAAGCAAACAGTTTTGATTTGCCTCAATAATTCACTTAATATCTAGGAGCAACCAACATGGCTTTAATTAATGGAACCAACGGCAACGACAATCTGAACGGTACTGCTGCTAGCGATACCCTGCGGGGATTGGACGGAAACGATAATCTGTTTGGCGGTTTCTTTGGGGACGATCTTCTGGATGGTGGAAACGGAAATGATACAGCGACCTATCTAGGATTTGGTAATAATATAATTGCGTCTTTAGAGACTAACAAAGCAACTTTTTTTGGAGGTAGCGGAACTTTCATCGGTATTGAAAACTTAATTGGTGGTAACAATCAAGATGTCTTGACTGGCAACGCTTTTAACAATCTGATCGATGGTAGTTTTAGCAATGACGACATCTCGGGCCGGGCAGGGGACGATCGCCTAATTGGTGGAGACGGATTCGATACTTTAAGGGGAGAATTAGGCAACGATAACCTGCGAGGTGGCAACGATACGGATTTGCTAGACGGTGGAGATGGGGCAGATTTCCTCGCTGGCGACAAGGGTAACGATACGATGATCGGCGGCAGTGGCGATGACAACTTTCAATGGGTGGATGGCGACGGCAGCGATCTGATTCAAGGCGGCAGCGGTAGCGATAATTTGTTATTCAACGGTTCGATCGCGCAAGGGGATAATATTAACCTCACCCAATCGGGATCGAACATTGTATTGCAGCGCACCAATCTCGTCCCCGTAACCTTAACAACCACAGGCATAGAAAGTTTTAATGCAATTAACGGTTTAGGTGGCGATGATGTTTTGACTGTCAGCAATCTAGGCGTGGCAAGCGGTGTCGGATTTATCCAATTCACGGGGGGGGATGGCAACGATCGCCTGAATGCGAACTCCAGTGTATCGCCAAACATCGATTCTAGTGGTGGTAACGGTAATGATGTTTTGAACGGCGGTAACGGCAACGACTCGCTATCGGGCGATCGAGGAAATGACGTTATTGTTGGGGGTAACGGGAACGATTTAATTAAAGGTGCCGAGAGTGGCAATCTGGGACGGGGTGAGATCGATGTGCTCATCGGCGGCGCAGGTCGAGATACTTTTGTGCTGGACAATTTCTATAATGATGGCAACATCATTGCAGATGGTGATGCGCTCAACTTTTTCAATGGCATTGATGGCACGGGAGATTTTGCTCGCATCATAGACTTCAGAATCGGTGACGATCTGATTCAACTGTCCGGGCCTCGCAATAGCTATGAGCTCAAACCCATCACCAATTCCCTGCGAGGAGGGAGTGTCGCTCAAGATATGGGAGTTTTCAAGAAAGGATTTTTACAGCCCCTTGAGTTGATTGCGATCGTTCAAGATGCACCCAGTAACCTAAATATCAACGATACAACGCAATTCAGAATCAGCTAGTTTTGTGTCGATCGATCGCACTGCTGTTAGTTTGGAGCGAGTTTTGATTGTAGCTTGGGTAAGGTGCACGGGTTTCAGCTTAACTTGTTTTCCTGCGGTCAGCTTAATGCGCTTTCTCCCAGTCCGGCAGGGGTTTAAACCCCTGCCTCATAGCTTAAGTCGGTTAAAACCGACTGCAATTATTAAATTTATAGCCTTTCTCACAAAGATTCGCGGACGTTGTTGGGAAGAAGGCCCTCTTGATTTAAGCGGTTATATAAGCTGTCAGTCATACCTCATCTTTCTGAGAAAGGCTATATTACATAAATTAATCGTTACAAATAGATAATTCATGAATTAGTAAGGTGTGCAGTGCACACCCTAAAAAGTGGCTACAAACTAGCGAAGTAAGGTGCACATTGTGCACCCTACAGACTGATTAAGAGGCGGCGAAATTCACTTTTGTGACTTCACCTGCGACAACATTAACTGTTTGTTGAATTTGACTTGCATCAACTTTCAACTGATAAGAACCGGGTGAAAGCTCGATCGCACCAAACCATCCTTTACCATCCGCCCGCAGTTGGCGCACCTTGCCACCAGCATTAACTGCCTGCAATGTCAAGCCCGCGCCGTCGCAGCTTCCTTGGCACTGTTGCAAATTTCCGGCGATCGCCCCAGCAGTCGGCCGCGACTTCCAAGGCATATCAGGAATCCCCGCCGGAGTGGCCCACACAGGCTGAGTTTGAACAGTTTTACCCGTTGCACCATCAACGTATTGACTAGGCTGCGACAGCGCATTATAAAACCAATCATTACTCTGCGACAGGAATTTCCAAGGCTGACGGGGCAAATCACCACTACCGCCCGATCGCAATTCAACGTTACTGTAAATATTGGTGCTAGCGTAGGAATAAAGCACCGTACCAGCAACGCGATTTCCTTTCGCAGAAGGCGCTTCGGCGCGGCGAATCTGCCCTAGAGTGTCTTCGATGTAGTTGAGATAGTTGCCAGGCCCGATCGCGATTTGGCGGTTGTACTGGTGGTCTTTAGCGTACTCGATCCAGTGGTCGTAACCCATCTTTTGCTGTGGCTTGTACTCGCGCTGGTAAGTCATCGGCATCGCCATGTCGAGAATACCTTCTTCCAGCCAAGCGCGCCAATCCTGCAATACTTCTCTGTAGGGCTGCGTTTTATACCAGCCTGCATCGTTAGCTGGGCCGTCTCCCCAGGCGATCGTCGCTGCGGTAATTTTAACGCGCGGTTTAATCGCCATGGCTTCTACATAAAGCTTCCGCACTAAATTTGTCACCTGATCGCGCCGCCACTGCATCCACAGAGGATCGCTGGCTGCCGGTTTGCCCGATCGACCGTTTTGTTGGTTGAAACGGGCGATCGAAGTAGGATTGTAGCCCCAATTCGGCCCGCCGTAGCGCACGTAATCTAGCTGTACGCCGTCCACATCGTAGCGCTTCAACAAGTCCAAATAGACAGAAACAGTATAATCTAGGGCGTCTGGATTACCGGGATCGAGGAAACCTTTCGCTTCGCCACTCGAAATCAGCATCGCCCAATTGTCCTTTCCTGGGGCATTGGGCCCATGTTGTTGCCAAACATGATTTGCAGGAAGTTTACCACCGGAAACTACTGGTAGCGTCACCATCCAAGCGTGTACTTCTATACCTGCGGCGTGGGCTTTGTCAATCAAATCTTGGAGGGGATCGAAACCTGCTGGAACATTCGGATCGGTGGTGCGGGGTTCGATCGCACTCGTGTAAAAGGCATCGCCACGGCGGCGGACTTGGGCGACGATCGCGTTGGCATTAGCCCTCTGTGCGTCAGCAATCAACTTGGTTACTTCTTGAGGCGTTTTGAAACCGGGGTTGAATGCGTCCACCCAGAAGGCGCGAAATTCGCTGGTTGGGGTTAGTGGAGGCATAATGGCGATTGCGCGATTCGGGAACAAGTTGGATAACCAACCGGGAGTCAGCAGAAAACTGATTGTTAAGCCGATCGCGAACAGGCTTGACAAAAAGAGTGTTTTAGTATTTCGCATGAGGAATGTGTGAGAGAGCGTTTAACTGTCCTTTACGGACTTTTGGTGTGAGCGTCCGCTTGACATTTTGGCACATCGGTGAAAGTTTGGACGAAAATAGACTGAACTTGCGATCGGCCGCATCACCTAATTTTCTGGATACTTTCTTGAACTGTGAAGGATACGGAGAATTTCTACGCTTTCTTCTTTTACTCGATAGATGATGAGATAAGATGTATTGGAAATCACAAGTTCTCTAGTAGCTTCTACGCGACCAACTCTGCCCATAAAAGGAAACTCTACCAGTTGACCAACAGCACTCTGAATCCTTAAAATTAATTGCCTTGCTGCCTCTGGATCGTCTTTGACAATATATGCGTGAGCTTGTTCTAGATTTCGCAAAGCTTGTCGCAGCCACTTAATTTTCATTTGTCAACTTGGCAAAAATTGCTTGGACTTCATCATCGCTGGCAAAGTCTCCAGCTTCCGCCTCGGCAACGCCTTTGTTAATTTCATCAAGCAGCCATTGATAGATTTCCAGGTAAGAAGCGATCGCTTCATTCAAAATATATGTTAAATCGCGATCGGTGACATTGGCGATCGCCCTCAGCGCCTCTTTTTTTTCGCTATCAAGTAGAAAGGTAAAATTTTCTTGACTCATGGCTCCCCTTTGCTGTGATTGGAAGACAGTAAACTGCTAATATGATAGCGTATTAGTGCCTATTTGGGCGAAAAAAGACAGAAGGGGCGAAACTTTGCTATCATTTAGCTATAATAAGTAAAACAACAGATAGCGTATTGATATGACGGCGATCGAACAACCAGTAATTAAAACTTATTATGATTTATTTGACCTCGTGCGTACCCGACCCAAAATGTATTTAGGCAATAATGGAGAAACCCTGACTGCACTAATGGCGCTTGTGACTGGCTACCATTTTGCTTGTTTTTATAAGGGAATTAAACTTGACGAAGGAACGCCTCCCTATTCCCACTTTATTCACTGGATAACGTATCGACTTTTTGGCAAGCCAAACAGCCTGCCTTGGGATTTCATGGAAGAGGAACTCGGTCAATCTGCCGCTTTTTCGACTTTCTTCGAGATGCTTGACGAATTCCGCAGTCTCCAAGCGTGTCTTCTTGCCAGCATACAACCAAGTACCAAACATCAACTAACTGGTAAAGTTTTAATTCATCAAGGCAATGCTGAAGATGGTTTGCGAAGACCTGTGCCATCAAATATTACAATTGTTGGTTATCCAAATGTCCCTGTTTGCTTCATGAGTTATGAATATGCCGATCGTCCGGCTTATGAAACAATGACGAATTCATTAAAAGAAGCGCTGGAATTTGTGAATATAGATATAAATTTTAAAATAAGTGAATGGAATTTTACCGAAATGGGCAATGCTCGCATGAAAATATAATTCATGCTGGAAGTTTCCATTGATTTTTCTAAATAAGAGTTAAATCATCAGTTGGTCGCGCAGGTTTTAGTGTTGTGAATCCTTACCATACATAACGTCCGGTGAATAATCCCAAAAACGTCTTAATATCAAAGATTGTGAGTGAGTTTGCTTCTCGCTTTACTCCTGCTGGTACGCTGCTTTATGTCGGAGATACAGATGAAAAGTTTGCTCATTTCAACGAAGCATCGCTAACTGCATTAGGAGTTACAATTGATGCTCATGGTAAAATGCCAGATGTAATTGTTCACTTCACTGAAAAAAACTGGTTGGTGTTGATTGAAGCTGTTACTTCTCATGGGCCCATTAATCCAAAACGTAAAACTGAACTTGAGAATCTTTTCAAATCTTCCACAATACCTCTGGTCATGGTGACAGCTTTCCTCAGTCGAAAGGCAATGGCGGAATATTTATCTGATATTGCTTGGGAAACTGATGTTTGGGTAGCAGAAGAGCCTACTCACCTGATTCATTTTAACGGACAACATCTGTTGCAGGCTTATTCAAAAGATGAAAATATTTGTGAGCCAGAATGATGCTAAAATACGCTGTTTGTATGGCTGGTGCTGGCATCAGCACAACATATACTGTGATGTCAGCGGTTGAATTGACCGGAAATTGTCGATCGCACTCAGTAAACCAAATCAGTAGTTAGGCAAAATATGTCTGCAATGGAAAAAAAACCGATCGATGGATTGTGGGTATCAGTATTATACTTCGCTCAGGGTCTCCCGTACACCGTCGTTAATTTAATGTCGGTGATTTTTTTGAAAGGGATGGGAACCAGCAACGAACTAATCGGATTGACAAGTCTGTTATCTTTTCCTTGGGTATTAAAAGGTTTGTGGGGGCCCGTTGTTGATATGTATTCCACTAAACGCAAGTGGATTTTAAGAACGGAAATCATTTGTGCTTTTCTGTTTGCTTTCCTAGCTTTTGGTGTGTTGACGCCCCTGGCTATTATTATATCGCTGGTTGTCTTTACAGCGATCGCCTTTGTTTCAGCTACTCACGACATCGCCATTGACGGATTTTATTTAAACACTCTCAATAAAGACAAACAAGCACTATTTGTCGGTGTTCGCAACACGGCTTATAGAGGTGCCGTGATTGTCGGTAGCGGTGTCTTGGTTTTCTTGGCCGGTAAACTAGCAGAACAGCATTTAATCCCGGTAAATGCAGGCGATACTAAAACATATCAGGAGATTCCGCTGTCACTTTTCGGTTCGTCTTATAATGTGTCTCCGATTAACTACGGATGGGCGACAGCCTTTGGCATTTGCGCGCTGATTTTTGTGCTGATTTATCTGTTTCAGCGGTGGTATCTTCCCTATCCTAGAAATTCTGCTGCGGAAACAGGCGCACCCCAACAAAAAATTAGCTTTTTTGAGTCATTTAAAACCTATTTCCAGCAAGATAAAATTGGTTGGATTGTGACTTATGTCTTGATTTTTCGATTGGGAGATGCCCTGACTTTTAAAATGGCTCCTCCATTTTTAATGGATAAAGTTGAGAAGGGAGGATTAGCAGTTTCTACGTCAGATATGGGTTTGCTATCAGGTACTGTCGGGATAATTTTTCTGTTAATCGGAGGGTTGCTGGGCGGTTATTTGATTGCGAAACAAGGACTGAAAAAATGGATGTGGCCGACGGCGATTATGCAAAATTCAACTAACTTGCTGTATTGGATGTTGGCAATCAATCAACCGGGGATTGAGTGGGCCTATGCTGTAAATTCGATCGAGCAATTTACTTACGGACTTGGTGTAGCTGCCTATACAGTGTTCTTAATGCGGACTGTCCGCCCTGATTACGAAGCATCCCACTACGCGATTACCACGGCTTTCATGGCCGCAGGAGTGCTGATTCCGGGCGTTTTTAGCGGTTATTTACAGACTGCATTGGGCTATCAAAATTATTTCTTGTTTAGTTCACTGGCTGTGATTCCCGGTATGCTGACGATTTTCTTTTTGCCACTAGAAGATGAGAAAAAATTAGAATCTATGCCCCGGCCTGGACTGGACGATCCAGATTAATTAAATTGTATCTGTAATTAGGTACGTAGTTGCGATGAAAGCGCGCTCTTGGTGAATATAAGCTAAGAGCGCTGAAGCGCAACTACGTACCTTAGAGGGAGGCAACGCAACCTTTGATCGATACTTTTGATAGTTTTATATCTCCTATCCTGACAATTGCTCCACCCTGGATTGCCCCGATAGATAAGGGGTAGGCACGGGACACTACCCCTACAAATCTTCATGAATATTTTAGGAATACTATAATTTACTCCACAAAATATAGGACACAACAATGTTGTATCCCTACCCCATATAGCAATCCTAAAATTAGGTACTTAGTTGGGCAAAGTGCGCTCTTCATAATATAAGCTAAGAGCGCTGAAGCGCAACTACGTACCTTTAGGATTGCTATAGTCGCCAACTAAATCGAAATAAAATCCCTGGCTGTTAGCGGACTGCTTAGTACGCCGAAGAAACTGGCAAGAACTTCACCACTGCTGGCAATTTCGATGGTTGTTGAAATATCGGCTTGAGTAATTCTCAGTTGGTTGAAGCTCAAACCTCTGGTCAAACCAATTGAATCTTGACCCTGTTGAAAGTCTAGAAGTGTATCTGTACCGGCCCCTGCTCCTAACACAAATACGTCCCGTCCAGCACCACTAATTAACAGATCCGCACCCACTCCGCCAACGAGGGTATCGTCCCCGTCTCCCCCGCTCAAATTGTCATCTCCTTTGCCCCCGAATAGTTGGTCATTGCCGAGGCCACCGCTGATAATATCGTTACCTTTATTGCCGCTGAGAGTATCGTTTCCCCCATTACCAGTTATAATATCGTCCCCGGCCAAACCTGAGGTTGTATTGTTGGCATCGTCGCCTACTAAATTATTAATTTGGGAGAGGTCGAGAGCAGTTTTCATTGCAAGAACGTTTCCGAGAAAAGAGGTTCCCGGAGTGGTTCTCAATTGCTCTAAACTGCTGCGGGAAGCCAGGGCTTTTCCTAAGGGTGGCAGCGCAAAGTTTAAGCCTGCTAACAGCTCTAAATAATCTGAATCTGTAAAATTGAAATCCGGGCGGTTCAACTGGTCTACAGATATCTCTGTCTTGGTCAAACCGGGAGGAGGAGAGCTTAACAAACCACTTTGGGTGTGCTTGTCCAAGACAAGTAGCGGGTTAATAATCGGGTTAGTAAATGTTTCAAGAACTACTTTTCCGGGAAGAAAAGCTTCTCCTCCCAAACTAACAAAATCGCCACTAACTATATAGTGAGTTACATTTTTGCCTGCACTCGCTTTCTGCTTAAATGTATTGACTATACTTTGAGCAATTCCGGGAGAATTAAAGGTAACAATATCTCCGATCGCAGATGTGAATTCTGTGGCGGCTAGTTGCGTTATGGCGCCGCCCAAGCTGTGCCCGAGAAGGTCTGGTGGCAAGCGGCGGGGGTTTTTTGTTGTGTCTTGACCGATTTGTGTCAGCCAAGTTCCTAAGGCTTGTTTGTTGGCTTCAAATTGGTTGAAGCCGACGCTTCGCTTGTCTGCGTTGGCAAGATCGTCTACGAGGGAGTCGGTGCCGCGAAATACTAGAACTGGCGGTTTGTCTGGGGTGGTGGAGATTAAGCCGATCGCGTGAAATCCCGTTAGGGGATCGTCAAAAGTGCGATCGATTCGGTAGCCGACAGCCGTCAAACCAGCTTGAACTACAGTTTGTAACTGGGGGTTGTTATCTATGTAAACAAGCTGCTTGGCTATAGTTTCGTAAGCGGCGGGGGAGGATGGCATATTTTTGTTATTTCCTGTCGTTTGATTGGGATTGGCTTTTTAAGCTAGTCAACTCATTTTACAGTAAATTAGGTTAATAAACAATATTTGTTTCTCCTATTGCGCGTTCCTAAATCACCCAATAGTCGGCTTGTGGCAGCGGATTTCGCAATAGCAAAAAACACACAAAAAAAGATTTACGCGCAATAACTTGCAGTTGTTGCGCTACCCAAACTACTATTTTGATCCATTAAATCTGCACGAAATCCGGTCGCGTGAGGTCGTTAGCGGACACGCCTCTGACGGTAGCAATAATTTCCCCAGTAATCGGGATAGTAATTACAGCTCCGTCAGCACTTGGGGTAACAATAATTTGAGGGTAAGTTAGACCCCGTGATAGGCCAATTAAATCTTCACCCTTTTTAAAATCGACAATCACATCTGCTCCGCCACCTGATTCTAATACAAAGCGATCGCGCCCTGCACCGCCAATTAAAAAATCGTTGCCAAATTCGCCGGAAATGAGGTCGTTTCCGTCGCCACCATCCAAAAAATCGTTGTTTCTGCCACCGTACAAGAAGTCGTCACCACTGTCGCCACTGAGGCTGTCATTATCTCGATTGCCTCTGAGAGTGTCGTTACCGGCGTTGCCGATAATTGTATCCTCTCCAGGGCCACCGCTAGCAGTATTGTTGCGAGCGTCGCCTAATAAATAATTTGCTTGCAGGGGAGCTAAACCGAATTGCATTTGTCTGATTAAGTCCACAAACGAAAATTCTGAGGCTGTTCTCAAACTCTCTGCACCGGCTCGGTTTCTGATTGCCACTGACACATTTGCTAGGGGAAAATTTAGTGCAGCAATAAACTCGTTAAAATCTGAGTCGTTGTTACTATAAGTAAATTCGGGACTGTTTAAGTTTTCGAGGGAAAATTGCCTCTGGAAAAAATCTGCGGGTGGAGCAGTTAACAAATTTTCTCTGCGATGTTTGGCTAAAACACTTAAGGGATTAATAGTCGGGTCTGTGAAAGTTTGGAGAAATACTTTTCCCTGGATAAATGCTTCGCCAAACAAACTGACAATATCTCCGCTGACAATGTAGTGACTGACATTTTTGTTGCCTGCCCTACTGAGATTTTTCCGAAAATTGCTGGCGATACTCGCTGAGACTCCGGGAGAGTTGAAAGTCAAGATATCGCCGCTCAGAGATGTGTATTCGCTGGCTACAATTTGAGCGATCGCTCCGCCCCAACTGTGCCCGACGACATCGGGCAATAATTTGCTGGGGTTTTTGGCAGTATCTTGACCGATTTCTGCGAGCCAGTTTTTGATACTATCTTTGTTTTTTTCAAATTCTGGTAAGCCTATGTCGCGGGAGGCAGAAAACATAGCGTCGCCGTCGATGAAGTCGGTACCTCGAAATACGAGGACTGGCGGTTTGGTGGGGTCAGAGGAACCGAAGCCGATCGCGTAAAATCCGGTTTCTTTGTCGTCCAATATGCGATCGATATAGTAGCCGTTAGTGTCCAGGAAGCGCGAAACTTGATTTTGCGCGTTCGGCTTTTGATTCAAAAAAACAATTGACTTAGCCAGAGCTTCATAAACAGCAGGCGAGGCACTCATAATATTTTATTTGGTGTTTGTTGGTATTTGCGATCGCTCTGGTTTTGAGCTAATTTTCCACTGTCAGCCATTATAACTGACAAGATTTGTATGGTACACTTGATAATATCTACTCAAGAATCATTTTTTGCGGTTATGACTATCATTCGTCAATACATTGCTCCATTGATCGCAATATTAGTATTTTTCGTGGCTCTGGTAGCAGTCAGCGCTCGCATCTTTTTGCCGGCTGACATGGCTGCCCCGGCACCGATTGAGGAACCGATCCCGCTCCATCAAGCGGTATCTCTGAATCCTATTTTCTTGGGGCTCAATTATTCCTCTCTCCCTGTCCAAATTCGCTGATGTCTGCTCAGTTGATACCGGGCTACAGGCTGCGATCGGGTTCTGGACTCGATCGCGCAAAACTGCTAAAGTTCCTGCACCATACTTACCGAGAGCTTTACCCCGATCGCGAATTGGGACATTTGGCTCAAACTGTCGAGCAGTATTTTTCTAAACAGACGCCGCTTTGGTGGGTAGAGTGCCTGAAAAACAGCCCGTTCGAGGGAGAAAGTTTTTCCGGGATCCCCTCGCAGCCGGCAAATCCCACATCAGTTGTCGGATGTTTGTGGTTGGGAAATGCGATCGACCAAACCACTGGAGAACGCCACGGTCACATTTTTCTGCTCTACATAGCACCGGAACACCGCCGTCAGGGACTAGGTGCAGCTTTAGTTATTCAGGCAGAAAATTGGGCGCGTTCAAGAGGCGATCGGCAAATTGGTTTGCAAGTTTTTCTGAGCAATCAGCCTGCGATGAATCTCTATCAAAAATTAGGCTATGAGAGTCATTCTGTCTGGATGATCAAATCTCTTTGAAAAACCAGAGGTATTTGTTTGCAGTCAGGGGTGCAGCGGCTTGTGCAAGGCAAATATGTTTGTAGGGGCGAAGCATGACCGCAGTCAATATAAAATTATAACTAATAACTTATATGCGGTCATGCTTCGCCCTCTTCAAAAACCAGATGCACCAGCTCTTCTTCCTGACTGCGAACAATAGGAGGACTTGAGAGTTGAATCGGAATGCTTTTATTGCCGGAAATGCTAATTTATATTGACCGCTGAATCAGTTGCGCCCGTAGCATCCTCTCTGCGGTAAAGTTTTTTTATGAACAATAACGACTACACCAACGCCCTCGATCTTGATACGGAACTGGAAAGCCCTTTGGATCATTTTGATGAATCCGAACCCCCGCTACCAGATCCAGAGGAAATGCTGCCTTTGCTGGAATCGCCGGAACCTCAGCACCGGATGATGGCGGCGCGGGCTTTTTGCGAACTCCAGGACGATCGCGCGATTTCGCATTTAATTAATTTGTTAAGAGACGGTTGTCCCTTGGTGCGGGTGAGTGCGGCCTATGCTTTGGGGCGAAATCCAAGTCCCGATGCTGTGGAACCGCTGATCGAGCAACTCAACCGCGATTGGAACGGTTACGTTCGCAAAGGGGTAGTTTGGGCCTTGGGAAATTGCAGAGATCACCGCGCTTTATCGCCCTTAATTGATGCTCTGAGAACTGATATTTCGGCGGTACGTTTGTGGGCGGCGAGTTCTCTGGGTCAAATGGCAAAAGTTGGTTACTATGTGGTGATTGCGGGGATTCCACCGTTGATTCAAGCATTGCGAAGAGACTCTGTATCTGCCGTTCGCAGTAATTCCGCTTGGGCGATCGGGCAACTGGCGCGCGAGTTACCGAATAATGTAGTGTACGCTGGGGCGATCGACGCTTTAATTGAATCATTAGAAGAAGATGAAGACATGGGCGTGCGCGACGATGCTAAATCTTCGCTGTTGCGAGTCGGCGATCCGCGAGGTTTGCAGATTATTGAAGACTTAGAAATGGAAGGAATATTATAATGAATATTCCACAATTAAGCACCGTTTACAAATTCCCAATTACCCGTTACCAATTATGAACTTCATCAATCCCAAAACAGATTTTGGCTTCAAAAAAATCTTTGCATCGCCCCAGCACAAAGAAGTTTTGATTAGCTTCCTGAATGCCATGCTCTACAACGCAGAGCCGACAATTCAAGACTTAGAAATCATCGACCCCTACGCCGCACCAGCAATTACTGGTTTAAAAGACACTTACCTGGATGTC
>NZ_JAEQCF010000152.1:0-5865 GCF_020738625.1 Microcoleus sp. PH2017_09_SFU_O_A | reverse complement strand
TTGGTTTCACGTACTTTGCCATATTAGTATTATGGATCGCCATGTACGCATTGTCCAGTCTTGTCCAATAAATTAATGATTAGAGGCATACCGATCGAAAACCTCGATACGTCAGTAATTTGCCCTCATCTTGCAAAAATATTAATTTGCATCCCCCCACTTCTAATTCCTTGTGTTATTCTAATCATTGTGACTACTGAAATGATACTCAGAACGCAGGTTCTTTCGGTTACGCTGGCAAGGGCTAGCGCACAAATCCTCACACCAGATCTTGTATTTGGGTGAGGTGCGTTCAAATATGAAGCCATTTAGCTAATCCTGGAGGTGATGCCCATGATAGAAAGTAGTAAATGCATGGGTCATCAGATTGGAAACTACCGGCTGTGCGCCGGGGCCGCTCACTAGCAGTCAGCCGTCGTTTCCAACTGGAAACGAATTCCATCGGGAACCAGGCTCAGCTAGGGATTCTCCCGGCAGTCAGGTTCTAATCTGAAGACCCGCTAGACCGCTCTCACCTCAAATAGTGTTAAATCTTAAGTATTAAAACTTGAGCCTCAATACTATTGGTGAGAGCGGATAGTTTTTGGTCGGATTTTTGACCAGAAATAATTGGTTGAAAGTCGGAACCCTGCTCGGGAGAAATTAAAATCAGACTATTCATTACTCCAATCCTCGGACTTAAGGGTAGAGGTCGCTCTTAAACTGTCAACTGTCAACTGTCAACTGTCAACTGTTGACAGGTGGGCTGTTAATCTCCCAAAAAGCTTATCCCAAAATAAAAAAAATTATGGCAGATCTACTTAACGATACTGAAATTCAAGAGCGCGCCAGTCAATTATCGGGCTGGACGGTGGAAGGTAAGCAACTGCGGTGTACCCGTTTATTTAAAGATTTTATCGGCGCGATCGCCTTTGTGAATAAGTTGGTCGCCCCCTCAGAAGCGGCAGGACATCACCCCGACATAGAAATCTCCTATAACCAAGTAACAGTTAACTTGACAACTCACGATGCCGGAGGCTTAACTGAGAAAGACATGGCGCTAGCCCAAGAGATTTCTGCGCTAAATTAGCTAGTTAGGCGGGAATCCCCACCCCATATTGTTTACAGATTGGGGTGGGATGAAAGCCAAGTTGATTGAGGTGGGATGGTTGACCAATCCCGTAGGGCTCGGAAGCCATCACCGCCGAAATCGACAATCTTTGATATCATTGAACCACAGTGGGGCTGGACGTGTTCCTCACTATAAAACGCCGTAGAGAGAAACAGTTTGGAGTATCTCGAAGGAAGATCTAGATATCCTTTACAGGACTCAGATGCCCAAACTATATTGCTTGCAATTAGTGTGGGAGCGTCACAAGAGTTCTCATTTTCCTAGCCGCCACTGCATCTAGCGACAGTCCCAAGAGCAGAAAGCCCGCTCAAAAGAAAATATCGACTCTGGGTTAAAATCGGGTGTGAGAAAGTCGAGATGCAACAAGTCCAATGTATTAAAGGCTATTCGCCATCCTCCGACCATGATCGTATTTGAAAGGCCAGAGTTCTTGAACGAATCTGCTCAAAGAACAGAACTGATAGAAAAGCTTTTGGATATTGGCGCGGCGCTCTCTAGCGCCCCCGATTTGGGCGGGTTGTTAAACTTGATTTTATCCAAAAGCCGGGAAATCACCTACAGCGATGCGGGCAGCGTTTATTTAGTAGATCACAGCGACGAGAAATCTAAGTTGCTGTTCAAGGTAGCTCAAAATGGTTCTAAACCCAGACTGTCGTTTAAGGAGTTTGCCCTGCCGCTGACAGACAAAAGCTTGGCGGGATACGTGGCAATTACAGGTCAAAGTTTGAACCTGTCTGATGCCTATGACTTGCCTCCCGATGTACCCTACCAGCTAGATACGAGTTTTGACAGGGATATTAATTACCGCACTTGCTCGGTAATGGTGTTGCCGATGCAAAACCGACAGGGCGAGACAATAGGCGTACTGCAACTGATCAACCGCAAAAAAAAGGCAGATGAGGTGCTGACGGCAGAGAATGCCTGGGAATCGACGCAGCAGTATTCCGAGTGGGAAGAAAGGATAGTTCGATCGCTCGCTTCTCAAGCAGCAATCTCGATCGAGCGCAATCAACTCCAAGAAAGCATAGAACACTTGTTCGAGGGCTTCGTCAAAGCAAGCGTGCAAGTCATAGAAGCCCGAGATCCATGTACCTTCGGCCATTCAGAACGAGTTGCAGCCCTGACAGTACGCCTGTCAGAAGAAGTAAACGCCGTCAGCAGCGGATGGCTGCGCTCTATTTACTTTAACAACCGTCAAATTCAAGAAATTCGCTACGCCGCCCTGCTGCACGATTTTGGCAAAATCGGAGTACCAGAAGCAGTTTTGACCAAGCAGAAAAAGCTCTACCCCTCACAGCTAGAAATCATTCGCCACCGTTTCGCCCTAGCTCAGCGGACGCTGGAAATGGAATGCGTCCAGTCTAAATACAAATACTTGCTAGAGCATTCAGCTTACCGAAAACACCCGGACTCTGGGCCAGAGTGCGCTAAATGCCAGGAAATAGAACAGCTAGACACGGCGCTAGCAGACGCAAAAACCAGATTGGCAGAATATTGGGAAGTCCTGCTAGAGGCCAACGAACCTCACATTTTGGCAGAAGAACCCCTAGCTCAACTGCTAGAACTTTCTCGGCAAACTTACAGAGATATAGACGGGGCAATTAAACCTCTGCTGAGTCCAGACGAAATCGTGCAATTGATGGTGTCGAGGGGCAACCTGACGCCGACAGAACGATCGGCAATCGAATCTCACGTCACTCACACTTACGAATTTCTCAGCCAAATTCCGTGGACAAAGGATCTAAAAAATGTTCCCCAAATAGCCTACGGACACCATGAAAAACTCGACGGCACAGGCTATCCACGAGGTCTAACAGACTCAGAAATCCCCATTCAAGCGCAATTGATGACGATCGCCGATATTTATGACGCCCTGACAGCCGGCGATCGCCCCTACAAACGAGCTTTGCGAACAGATGCAGCAATGAAAATTTTGCGGCAAGAAGCAGCTCACAACAAAATCAACGCCGATTTATTAGAACTGTTCGACCGTCGCCGAGTCTTTAGCGTCCTAGGACACGGTTTGGATGCAAAAGTCGAATCAGTATAGACGATTCGGACGTGCTGTGCTAAAAAGTAAATAGGCTATCGAGCGCCTAATGTGTCAGTAGTCCAATCAATCCCAAGTCCAAGTATGGTAAGGTTTTGAGGCAGTTGAGTACCTAGTCAAAAACAGGCATCCGACAGCAGCCAATCACATCCATACACTCAGTTAGTCCCCAAAAATCAAAAGAAAAAGTGAATTTTAGGTCTCTTTTTAAAGTATGCTAGTTTAGCAACTACTGACCACATAGAAGACTCGAAAAGTTTCTCTGTAATCGGTGTGAGGATGAGAGTGAATATGTCGAAATTTTTGTGGAGTTACCTACTAATCAGCCCAGCAGTCTTAGGAGCTACCCTAGTAGTTTCTTCGAGCGCGATGGCAGCAGACGCTCAGCAAGCTGCTGATGCGCTCAAGCCTCAAGCTGCCCAAGCTGAAACAGGCCAAGCCTCCGAAGCCAAAGTTAATGCTTTAGCGGCTGTTGACGAAACTACCGCAGCACTAAAGCCAGTCGAAGAAATTTCCCAAGGAACAGGCAGCGAAACCAAGCCAGCGATTGCAGATGCCAGCCCTGCTGCAACGGGCAGCGCGATCGCCTCCGCCACCACAGACCCCGCAGCAACAAATCTTGAAGCTGCATCACAACCTGTAACTGAATCTTTAGCAGCAGTTGAGCCAACAGTCGCTCAACCAGTAGAAAATTCAGCGGCAGCCAGACTAGAAAATCCAGCCCCAGCAGCTACCGCTGTCAAGGAGCAAATCAGTGCAGTTCAATTAGAAACTACTGCCCCGGCAGTTGCAGAGCAGGCACAACAAAATTTGCCCTCTCCGGCCCAATCTCTAGCCCAAACTGTCGCACCACAAGCTCAAAACCCAGCCGCCACATTAGAACAGGTCAACGAGTACAGCAGCGAAGGTGCTGGTGGCGAAACTCAGGCTCAAGTAACCTCAGTATCTCAACTTTCCGACGTGCGGCCCACAGACTGGGCATTCCAAGCACTGCAATCCCTAGTCGAGCGCTACGGCTGTATTGCCGGGTATCCAGACGGCACATTCCGCGGCAACCGGGCAATGACCCGCTACGAATTTGCCGCCGGTTTAAACGCTTGCTTAGACAAAGTTAACGAGCTAATTAAAGCAGGTACAACCAACTTAGCGACAAAAGACGACTTGGCAGCCCTCCAACGGCTCCAGGAAGAATTTGCAGCAGAACTGGCAACCCTGCGCGGCCGCGTCGATGCTCTGGAAGCTCGCACATCCGAACTCGAAGCTAACCAATTCTCAACTACTACTAAACTGACTGGGGAAGCAATTTTTGCCCTCAGCGACGACTTTGGTGGCAATGATGGCTTGTTTGGCAGAGACAACAGAAGAGTCGGTACGGGTAACAATGAAGCCGTCTTCCAACAGCGGGTACGTCTCAATTTAAATACGAGCTTCACCGGCAGAGACTTGTTGCTCACCAGACTGGATGTGGGCAACGGTCAAAACTTTAACTTGGGGGCGACGAGCGAAGGTACTCAAACCTGGAACGTAGTTGGCAGAACCGACAACGTTTTTCACTTGGGCAGCTTGCTTTACAAGTTCCCCGCTAGCAATCGGTTGAACGTTACCATTGAAGCCGCTAACGGTATTTGGAACGATTTCATTCCTACCGTCAACCCTTACTTTGAAGACTTTGACGGCGGTAATGGCTCCCTCAGCGCCTTCGGTCAGAGCAACCCAATTTATCGCCTAGGTGGCGGTGCTGGTATCGGCTTCGATTACGCCTTCGGTGGCAGAGGCTTGCTGGGCGGTGTGTTCGGCCCGACTTCTCTGTCCTTTGGATATTTGGCGTCAAATCCGGCAAGTCCCGCCAAGGGCGCAGGCTTGTTCAACGGCGATTACGCAGCGATGGGGCAGTTGACTTTTACCCCGGGACGCAACTTGCAAGTTGCTCTCACTTACAACCACGGTTACTTTAGCAGAGGTAACTTCGGGTTTGACAACGGTTTGGGGAACGGGCCAGACAAACTTGGCGGTTTTACAGGCACGGGCGTGGCTAATTCCATCAACGGTTTGAGCGAAGGCTTTGACGGCTTCCGCGCTCGCAAAGTTGTCAGCAACTCCTACGGTGCTGAGGCTTCGTTCCGACTCAGCCCGAGATTTATCATTGGGGGCTGGGCTGGTTTAACCAATGCTCGTATTCTCGGCGTCGGCGATGCGAGAATTTGGAACTACGCAGCCACTTTGGCTTTGCCCGATTTAGGGAAAGAAGGCAACTTGCTGGGCTTTGTGGTAGGTCGTGAGCCTTACTTGGATAAACTTGAGGCTCCTGGCAATTTGCGGAACTTCAACAACGATACTTCGTGGCACTTTGAAGGCTTCTACAAGTTCAAGCTCTCGGACAACATTGCCGTGACTCCGGGCGTCATTTGGATTACCAACCCGAATCAAGACCGCAATAATGACGACATCATTATTGGTACTCTGAGAACTACTTTCACGTTCTAAGAGTGCGTTTTAAGAGGCAGGGAGAGTCATATTCTCTCTCTGCTAACAACTCTATAATTTAACATTAGCCCTGCTTGTCGCAGGGCTTTTTTGTGTGGCGGACAAATGCAGCTCATCTTATTTAGGGCTTGCTGAATAATTGATTGCCAACCAAGAGCAGGAGCGATCAATATATTCAAGCTTGGTTAAAGATAAGTTTTTTCTGTATCGAGTCGCCCCA
>NZ_JAEQCF010000023.1:50672-76690 GCF_020738625.1 Microcoleus sp. PH2017_09_SFU_O_A | reverse complement strand
TACCTTGGGATGGCCGACCACTCAATAGCGCAGGAAGTGAACTCTTTCATTGTAGCTAAAGATGGCTTTAGTTAAGTTTGGGTAAGTTTTACGAAGCAGGGGAAGTGCTACGTCGAAGTAGACCGTTTTTTCCCATCCTCAAAGACTTGCTCAGTCTGTCTCAATCGAGTTGGTAATTTGCCGTTGAATGTGCGGTCATGGCAGTGTCAAAGCTGTGAAACAAAGCATGACCGGGATGTCAACGCAGCGGTCAATATTCGAGATGAAGGACTCCGTATTTTAGCGTTAGGAACTAGCGCTACTGCCAAGGTCGGGAAGGTAAGTCCAAAGTCCCGAAGGCGTAAGTCATCCGTTTCTAAGGCACTACCCGTCGAAGTTGGAAGCTCCGCCCTCAACGACCGAAGCGCTCAGGGCGCGTAGGAAGTAGGGCGGGGTAGTTCACTGTTAAGTTTTCGCAGGCTGACAACAAGTTTCTCAACTTGACAGCTATTACTTGCTAGGGACACTAAAACCCCGGTTGCTGCATAGATTTCTCCCCAGCCAAATGTCTTATTTTGAAGCTAGAAATCCCTTTTTTTGCCCAGGTGTTGCTGAATGCAGCTTGATTTACGAAAATTTTCAGACGGAATTAGCATCAGACGATCTACAATGTAAGGCTAATGAAGTGCAATTTTTCCAAGACTAGCGATCGGCAGAAATTTCAGTACCGTTCGGAATTTTAAGTTTTGTAATCAAAAATTGCACCCATTAAATCAAGCTTTGAAGTTCGATGAGTCCAAGCACCAATCTATGAAACGCTCTTTCGCAGGTAAGACAGATACAGGGCTGGTTCGTTCCGTAAATCAGGATTCGTACCACATAGACCCTGACGGGCGATTTTTCATAGTGGCCGACGGCATGGGAGGACACGCGGGAGGTCAAGAAGCCAGTCGGATTGCGACTGGGGCGATTCAATCTTATTTGCTCGAACATTGGGAAGGGCCTGAAGATTCTCCCCTGTTGTTGTCCAAGGCTTTGTTAATTGCCAATCAAGCAATTTTGACCGATCAGCTCGAACATCCCGAGCGTGCTGATATGGGGACTACGGCTGTGGTTCTGATCTTTAGGGATGAGGGCAGACCTTGGTGCGCTAATATCGGGGACTCTCGCTTGTATCGGCTGCACGGATCTCATTTGGATCAGATTACTGAAGACCAGACTTGGGTGGCTCAGGCTGTCAAAAGAAAGGCCCTGACTCCGGATCAGGCTCGCAGTCATCCTTGGCGTCACGTTTTGTCCCAGTGTTTGGGCCGCGACGATTTGCACGAGATAGATATTCTGCCGGTGGACGTAAAGCCCGGGGATCGCTTGCTGCTGTGCAGCGACGGCTTGACTGAGGAACTTTCCGATCCTTTGATTGCTTCGCCTCTGAAGTCGATTCGCGCTTGCGAGGGCGCTGCAACTGCTTTGATTGAAGCCGCCAAGGATAAAGGGGGACGGGACAATATTACTGTGGTGATCGTGACGATCGACCTCAAATAATATCCTCGTGCCTTCGCATACCTAAAAATCTCCCAATCTCCGAATCAAAAAATCTCAAATCTAAAATTTAAAATCGAATGGTTCGCGTTATCGGTTTGATGAGTGGCACGTCGGTGGATGGCATTGATGCTGCTTTAGTGGATGTGGTCGGTTCCCAAGCAGACTTAAAAGTGCAGTTGGTTGCCGGCAAGACTTTCCCTTATCCTGCTACTTTGCGATCGCAAATTCTCTCAGTTTGCAGTGGTTCCGCGTTATCTATGGCTGAGTTCGCTCAATTAGATGATGCGATCGCCCAAGAATTTGCCAATGCCGCCTTGACAATTCAAACAGAATATGATAAAGCGGAATTAATCGGCTCTCACGGTCAAACTGTCTACCACCGACCCCCAGGGAATATGGAAAACAGTAGTTTTTCTGCTGCACCTAGCCCCGGCTCAGACATGGGTTACAGCTTGCAACTCGGGCGGGGCGCGCTCATCGCGCAATTGACAGGCATTACAACTGTGAGCAATTTTCGATCGGCAGACATTGCAGCAGGAGGTCAAGGAGCACCCTTAGTCCCAATAGTTGATGCCTGCCTGCTTGCTGAACCCAACCGCAACCTCTGCATCCAAAATCTCGGCGGAATTGGCAATTTTACTTATCTTCCTGCCAGGAGAGATAAAGAATTGGCTGACAAGTCTGCGGTTTCTCCTCTGGGCGAGGGTATCTTGGGTTGGGATACCGGGCCGGCAAATTCGCTGTTAGACTTGGCAGTGCAGCACTTCTGTGACGGAACAAAAACTTGTGACGAAGGTGGAGCTTGGGCGGCAAGTGGCACTCCCTGTCAAGCTTTAGTAGAGAATTGGCTACAGCAAGATTTTTTCATCCAAGCACCGCCCAAATCTACAGGGCGAGAGTTATTTGGTGTAGACTATTTTAACCGTTGTTTGGTCGAGGCTCAAGGTTACAACCTCAGTCCTGCTGATGTGCTGGCTACTTTGACGGAACTGACTGTTGCTTCGATCGTTCACAGTTACCAAACTTTTTTGCCGCAGATGCCCGATCGAGTTTTATTGTGCGGGGGCGGCAGCCACAATCTCTACTTAAAACGCCGATTGCAAGCACAATTGCATCCAGTGCAAGTGTTGACTACTTCTGAGGCAGGCTTGAGTGTAGATTTTAAAGAGGCGATCGCTTTCGCGGTTTTAGCCGCCTGGCGGGTTCGGGGTATTCCCGGCAATCTGCCTCAAGTTACTGGTGCTTGCGCGCCGGTTCTGTTAGGAGAAATTAACTCTTGTTGGCACAGTTGGGCATGATAGCATAGAGTCTGAGGGACAACGGCTGTGCGTTGTTGCACCAGCATTGTAGCCAGCAGGAAAAGCATAGGAACAGCACTGTGGCTCACACGTTTTTAATGGAATCTGGCCAATGGACGCTCGAAGGAAGTTGGATTGAGCGCAATGGCGTGCCAATTACGGTAAAAGGCAAAACTTTAGTGAGCTGGAACCGAACAGATTGGTTCAGTATGGTGACGAAGCTCGTGTTTCCAGGAGGCGATCGCGAAGAGATTATTTTGCAGTACCGAGGACACCTCAACAACGATGAGCGGCAGTATACTTTTGTACTCCAACACAGCGAACTCGGCCGAGTCGAGGGCGAAGGTTGGATTGCTCCCCAGTCGATCGTCCAACGTTACTGGGTACTCGGAGATGAACGCCAGCGGCGGACGGGTTTTGATACCCTCCACCGCGTTGATGAAAATCGCTACTACCAATCTAGTGGCATCATGTCTGGTCATTACTTGACGAGTACAATGGAGGCAACTCTGGAACGTCAGTCGGAATAACTCTTTCTAGAGTTACAAGTTGCCAGTTATGGGACTTGAGTAGAAAATTAAAGTTTAGCTGGTCGGATATCGCCTTGTGATGTCCGACTTGCTCAATTCTTCCTCAAAGCCACCCGCTGCAACTTGAGAGGGCTAGCAGCGATTCGGGCGCTATTGATATCCTGCTCCCACAATCGCTTACTCTAAAAGTAGACACCGCAAATCTGACTTTACAGGATATTAAGAGCTGTAGTGAAGTGTTAAGCTCGCCATATCAAACAATTTCCCTTTCTGGAAATTACATAATTATTTGTGGCTTTAATTTATTGTATAAAAAAATATAGATATTGTCGAAAAATTTATAATTTTTGAGAGGCGGAGCGATAAATTCTTGTTGCTCTGTGCTGCGATCGTCGATCGGACTATTACGGAGACTTGATCCCAACTTTTAGTAGAATCAAAAGACAATAAAGTGCGAGTTTGTCTAGACCCGAGGATGAGTTCTCGATAGGTTGCTAAAAATTGTTTCTACCAAATGCCTCTAACCTGATAAATTCATCCGTATATCAGTGTCGAGCTCTGAGGATATTCTGCTTTATACCTTTGAGTGACGCCCCATCACCCCCAACTCCTTTCCGCCTGAGGGAAGAGAGTAAGAGACGGAGGTCGCCGACTGCGACTCTAGGCTACTCAACGCCTGGATTGGGTTCTAGACCCCAATGGTGTTTGAGAAAATGGCGGTACATGGTTTCGCGCAACATCATTTGCTCGTAAAGCTTGACCAAAAACTCCTGAGCTTGCTCGCGGCTCATGTCACTTACCTGTGTTTTGAAGGAACACAGGCTAAATTGCTGCTCCAAAGACAATTCTGCTGGTTGGCTCATGACTTTGACTCCTGTAGTAAGTAAAAGTGACTTGACAGTGAAACCTGGATTAACCAGATTTGTAAGTTGTTTCTGTAAGTTGCTTCAGCGATCGGCTCTTGGTTTCAGGATGTCCCGCAAGCCTATCTCGCTTTAGTATATTACAAAAGGTAACAATAATTTGACAAAATTACCATCTTTCCTAAGAAATAACTTAACCATAGAGATGGCAAGATGTCCGCAAAAGTTCCTTCCGCAGACTTATACCACTCTATCTACTTGTCAAGAGAAAAAAGGCTCAGTATGAACCAAAATAATTGCAGCGATTTATACCAACTCGCGCGGAAATTCTCTCTGGCTGAGGGGGAGAGCGGGTGCTGACGGGTGTAGGTTTTTTGGTAAAAGCCTTATCCCATAAGAGTTTGAGATTTTAAGAGGCAAAAGCCCAAAACTTTTGCACTGTCTAGATTTGCTGGGTTTTGCCAGGGGAAAACCTACACCTGTCAGGAGATCGGGTGAGGGGAGATGGGGAGACTGGGAGAATCTATATTTCTCTCTTCTCCCTTACCTTCTTCCTTGTATTCGTTAAATCGGCTACATCTGTTAAATCCCGCACACTGCTTCCAAACTTGGAAGCGTTCTTACTAATTTGAGGGAGGGACATTCGGCGGTGGAGTAGCAGCTCCGGGCCTGGAATTGGGGGCAATGGGTGCGGGCGAAACGGGAGGAATTCCCAGATTTCCCCCAGAGTTGCTCGGCTGCTGTCCCGGTGCTGGAAGAGGAGATTGAAACTGATTGGGATTGAACTGCTGCTGCCCCGGAGCCGGAAGAGGAGATTGAAACCGATTCGGATTGAGCTGTTGTTGCCCAGGAGCTACGGGAGACGGCAGGGGTTGAGGGTAATTGCCCGAAGGTGCCGCAGGAATCCCCGAATTGGGAAGCGACGGATTATTCGGCTGGGCAGAGGGAGCCGAACTAGGAAGAGTTGCTAGAGCTACTCGATCGCCCCCTACCTCTCGCAATTTGTCTAAAACCTCCACAACTTTGGCGTATTTAGCATTTTGAGGAGCGTACAACACCGTCAAGCCGGCAGGATTTGTGCTGTGGAAACTCTTTAAAACTCGATCGAGCTGCTGGTAATTAACAGGCAATTGGTCGATATAAGTTTGCCCGAAATCGTCAATGCTGACAATCAGCATCTCTCGCATCTGCGTTTGTCCAGTCTTCGCCTTCGGCAAATCGACATTAATCGCTTGCTGGCGAGTCAGTTGCAAAGCCGCCACCAAAAAAAACGTCAGAATGCAAAAGATCACGTCAATTAAAGGCACCAGTTCAATCCGAGCCTCTTCAGCAGGAGTATCTAAGTGAATCTTCATCAGTTGTTCTTTGTTCTAATTATTAGAAGGTGAATCTTCAGCCGGATCGGAACCTTTCAATTTCGGCTCCCTGAGACGTTCTCCCGATGATTCTTGAGAATTGAGAGAACGCCTGTTCAAACCATCGGAACCAAAGGAAGAATTGTTGTGATCTGTACCGGGCGATCGACCTTTAGCATTAGCAGTCGGCCAATATTGTCTGTAGAGCAATTCCATTTCATTTCCAGCTTTGCGAAATATTTTGGCTTGGTTGAACAAAAAAGCTTGAAATATCCGATAAAACGCCAAGGTAAAAATTGCTACTACCATCCCACTCGCAGTCGTGATCAGCGCCTCGCTAATCCCCAAAGTCACGCCAGTGGTTGCCGCCGTACCGATGTCGCCCAGACGGATGGAACTGAGGGAGTTAATCAAGCCCAAAACTGTTCCCAGCAAGCCCAGCAAAGGGGCGAGAGCGATCGTCGCTTCTAAGATTTTGTCCCCGCGGCGCATCGAAGCCAACTCTTCATCGGCGGCTGCTTCGAGGGCGAGTCGAAATAAATCTGGTTCGGGATTGTACAGGCGCAGGGGTGCAGAAAGAAATCGCCCGATCGGCTGTCGGTTGGCTTGTCTGGCAATCTCGTTAGCCGCCCCCCAATCGCTCCGCGCCGCGTCGAGAATCCGGTTAACTATCTGCTTCTCTTTGCTCAAGAGGCTTGCCCAGAACCACAAGCGCTCGATAATTGTACTTACAGATAGAATCGATAACACCAACAGGGGCCACATGGCGGGGCCGCCTTTTTGAAACAGTTCTTGAATATTCACAATATTTTTGCTCCTGCATTACCCGCTAACTTTTGCTTCTGTTCTACTTTTTTTTACAAATCTAAGGCCATTTAATTTTAGCGATTAATGTACTCAGGACTTACGCACTCGCCACTAAAGAAACCGGGTCTTGCAGTCCAAGGCCTCGGGTGGCAAAGAAGTATCTTACTCGATCGAATCCCGTTGCTGAGTAAGTCTTGGTAATATTGTCAGACTCCTCGCGGGCGATCGGCGGCGACTACTTCCTCAGAAATCCTCTAAATCTTCTTGACACATATCTTGCAGCGACTGGTGTTGCAGGCGGCGGTTCGTGCGGCGATATTTTTTAGTTTGCAGTTTCGGTTCATACTGCTGTGTACCGTCGGACTTGGTTTGCTGCTTCAAACTGGATTCGGCGCTGCTGGAGTTTTGCAGAGCTTGTTGGCGGACGATCGCCTCTTCCATAAAATTCAAATAATACTGGTAGCGCTCCCAATCTCCCCGCACCACACAGTTAGGCTCATCGCGGTGCGAACAGTCGCTAAACTGGCAGCTACCCAAAGCCAGCCTCTGACGAGCTTCTGGGAAATATTCAGCTAACTCCGACGGATCGGATTCGAGAGCCGGCTGATTAAAGCCCGGAGTATCCGCCAGCAATCCGCCGTCGGGAAGTTCAAATAGTTCGACGTGGCGAGTTGTGTGGCGCCCGCGGCCGAGTTTGCCAGAAACAGCGTTCACTCGCAGGTTCAGCGCCGGAACCAGTTGGTTGATCAAGCTGGACTTGCCGACGCCAGAAGGGCCACAAATTATCGTTATTTTGTCTTGGGTGTGGCTGTGGAGAAAGTTCGGCAAGGGATTTTGTACGGAATTTAACGGAGCTAACGGATGAGCCGAATTTGCTAGTAGGGGGTTCTCCTCAGAAGGCAACAGAGAACCATCTATTTTGTCCGATAAATTCTGGGAAGTTACTTTTTCGACATAAACTTTATTTTGAAAATTTGTGGCAACTTCCTGCACTCCTAAACCGCTGCGAACGCTAATAAACATTGGTTCGTAGCCCCAACGTGAAAGCCGATCGCGCCACTGTTCCAACTCCTCGGCTCTCACCAAATCGCATTTGTTCAGGCACAAACTCACCTCTAAACCTGTAGATTCTGCCTTGACTAAAAACCGAGTTAATGAGGCGGGGTCTAAATCGGGTTCGGCGAGGGCAAAAACGAGGAGAATGCGATCGGCATTAGCGACAGGCGGGCGGTTGAGTTCTGTGCGGCGGGGGAAGACTTCTGAAATTGCACCCCGGCGGTCAGTCCAGTCCGGTTCGTCTACCACCACGCGATCGCCCACCATCACCTGTTGACCAATTTTTTTGAGTCGAGTGCGGCGAGTGCACAGGAGAGTGGGAGCATCCGCCAGGGCTATATTCTCGTGAATCCCGGCTGCTGGATCTAGCCTGACTCGGTAGAAGTTAGCCTGAACAGCCACGACTGTACCGACGAGAGAGGACAAATTCAGGCTCATCCGGCTTCCTGGAGTTCTGGGCGCTGCACTTTCATGGCAAAAAAGCCAGACTCCGACTCATCCGCCATAAATTGCGTTTCGAGAATTTGATAGCCTTCCATTTTCAGACTATCAGGCACTTGTTCGATCGGCTCCCCAGCATCCAGCCACACTTCCAAAACAGCACCAGGTGGCATTTGTTCCAAGCGCAATTTAGTGCGGACAAAATTCAGAGGACACGGAGTCCCCCGCAGATCGATTTTGGCATCTGGGGATTTGGGATTTTCAATTGTGGATGTTGAATTCATAATGCGTTTTAGATTCTCAAATTTCCCATCTCAATTCTTGAAAGCCTTATTTTATCGTGAACAAATTGACGAATAATTATTCTACCGCCGATTTTTGACACCAATTGGTGTCATTTTTTTGAGGACTATTCCCACAAATTGCCCAACAATTATTCTACGACCGATTTTTGACACCAATCACAAATTGCCCAACAATTATTCTACGACCGATTTTTGACACCAATTGGTGTCATTTTTTTGAGGACTATTCCCACAAATTGCCCAACAATTATTCTACCTGTACAAAATGAGCGCAATTGCGCTGACTTTTTTGACAGAGAATTAAACAAATTGCCGAACAATTATTCTACCTGGGCAAAATGAGACCAATTGGTCTCATTTTTTTGATAGAGAATTTAAAAAATTGCCACGGAATCATCAAACAGGAAAATTTGACACCCATGGGTGTCAAAAAATTGCTTATTTCTGAAACAAATTGCCCAGAAATCCTTCCAAGCCGCCTTTACCAGTACGATCGCCCTTCAGCTTAGCAAGCTGCATCAGCAACTCCCGTTCCTCAGCCGTCACCTTAGTCGGAATATCAATAGACACCGCAATCAAATGGTCGCCGCGACTGACTGGATTGCCCAACTTAGGCACTCCTTTTTTCTCCAGAGTCAGAACAGTATTCGCCTGAGTTCCCGTAGGAATCAACAATTCCGTCGGCCCATCTACAGTTTCCACTTCCAATCGGCAGCCCAAAATTGCTTGCAAATAACTAATCTTCACTTCCGAATTAACGTTAATGCCGTCCCGCTTAAATAACGGGTCTTCATTCACAGCCAAAAACACGTAAAGATCCCCCGGCGGCCCGCCCAACTTGCCAGCATCCCCTTCATTGGAAACGCGCAAACGAGTACCGTTATCTACCCCGGCTGGAATAGTGATTTTCAGCTTTTTCATCACTTCTTTCTGACCGCGGCCGCCACAAGTTTCGCACTTGTCCTCAATTACTTGCCCGGTGCCGTTGCAGGTGGGGCAAACAGAAACTTGAGTAAAGCTGCCGAAAGGCGTGCGGGTAGCGCGTCGGACTTGACCGCTGCCGGTACAAGTCGAACAGGTTTGAGGTCTGGTTCCCGGCTTGGCGCCAGTTCCGGTACAAGTTTCGCAGGTTTCTAGGTGCTTGATGCGGAGTTCTTTTTCCCCACCAAACACAGCTTCGCGAAACTCTAGCCGCAAGTCGAGGCGCAAATCATCTCCGCGCACGGGGCCACTGCGTCTGCGACCTTGCTGTTGGGCGCCCGCCCCTCCTTGAAAACCCTGAAAGAAGCTTTCAAAGATGTCAGCAAAGCTGTCGCCGAAGTCTTGGAACCCAGGCGCGCCTGCACCACTGACACCTTGTTCGCCAAAGCGATCGAAACGGGCGCGGGTTTCCGGTTCCGATAGTACCTCGTAGGCACGGTTAATTTCTTTAAACCGCTCCTCAGCTCCAGATTCTTTGTTGACATCTGGATGGTACTTGCGAGCTAGGCGGCGGTAAGCACGCTTAATTTCCTCTTTGTCTGCACTGCGAGAAACGCCTAATATTTCATAGTAATCACCGGCCATAAAGCTGCTTGCCTGGAGGTAAATAACAAAAAGTGTACGAAAAATAAACGGGCGACCTTTCCTGAAATTACCAATTAAAAATTAAAAATTCTCATTGTTAATTGTTAATTGTTAATTTTTAATTTTTAGCTTTTCAGTTCTAAAGGAAAGGATTCATCTCATCAACTTCAGGTTCGGGAACCTTCGGTTTGGGTTCCGGTTGTGGTTCCGGCTGTCGCTTGGACTGTCGTTCCGGTTTGGGTTCCGGTTTGGGTTCCGGCTGTCGCTTGGACTGTCGTTCCGGTTTGGGTTCCGGTTTGGGTTCCGGTTGTGGCGGAGCTTGTGGCGGAGCTTGGGGCGCCACCAGCAGCTCTTCTGTCAGGAAAAGGCTGTCGTCGGTAGCTGCAACCTCTTCTAGTTCTGACATCATCTCGCTTTCAACCTCTGGCGAGGAGTGGGCTACCCCGCTGCGGGCTTGCTCGTAGACTGCTGTCCCGAGGGAGTATAGCAGTTGCTTGAAAGCTTCGATTTGCTCGGTGAGTTCCTCAACATTGATGTCGGGGTTAGCCATCGCGGCCTTCAAAGCTGTTGCTGCTGATTCGGCTGCGACTTTGAGGTCGTCGCTGAGCAATTGCGCGTTGGTTTTCAAAGTGACACCACAATTATAGACCAGGGTGTCGGCTTGATTTTTGAGTTCGACTACTTGAGCGCGCTTGATGTCCTCGTCGGCGTAAAGTTCGGCTTCTTGCCGCATCCGCTCGACTTCGGTTTCGCTCAAGCCTCCTGTATTGGAAATTTGGATGCTTTGTTCTTTGCCGGTTCCCTTGTCTTCAGCGGCAACTTTGAGAATGCCGTTGGCATCGATTTCAAAGGTAACTTCGATTTGAGGTACGCCGCGGGGGGCTGCGGGAATGCCTTTGAGCAGGAATTTGCCGAGACTTTTGTTGTCTTTTACCAATGCGCGCTCGCCTTGGAGGACGTGAATTTCTACGGAGGTTTGTCCGTCAGCAGCCGTGCTGTACATTTGCGATCGACTGGTGGGGATGGTTGTATTGCGATCGATTACTTTGGTAAACACACCGCCCAAAGTTTCGAGTCCCAGGGAAAGCGGCGTCACGTCTAGCAACAGCAAATCTTTGACTTCACCGCCCAACACCCCGGCTTGAATTGCCGCACCTACGGCTACAGCTTCGTCGGGATTCACCGATTTATCGGGAGACGCGCCCCCAAAATACTTACTAATTGCCTCTTGAACTGCCGGAATTCGGGTTGAGCCTCCGACTAAAATAATCCTGTCTATATCTTTCGGGGTAAGACTTGCGTCTTTGAGGGCTTGAGTCACCGGATCGATCGTCGCCTGCACCAAATGACCCACCAGTTTTTCAAACTGAGCCTTCGAGAGATCCATTTCCAAATGCTTCGGCCCTTTAGCATCAGAGGAGATGAACGGCAAATTAATGGATGTGGATTGCGAGAGAGAGAGTTCAATTTTCGCCTTTTCCGCAGCTTCTCGGAGGCGCTGCAATGCCATTTTGTCTGTTGAGAGGTCGCTACCTTCTTGAGTTCGGAAAACTTCTACCAGCCACTGAACTATGCAGTTATCAAAGTCATCTCCTCCGAGATGGTTGTTACCTGCGGTGGCGTTGACTTCAAAAATTCCGTCTCCCAATTGCAGGATCGAAACGTCGAAAGTACCGCCGCCGAGGTCAAAGACCAAGATTTTCTGTTCGATATTTTGCTTGTCGAGCCCGTAGGAAAGGGCGGCCGCCGTCGGTTCGTTGACGATCCGCAGGACTTCTAAACCCGCGATCGTACCGGCGTCTTTAGTCGCTTGGCGCTGGGCGTCTGTAAAGTATGCCGGCACAGTAATCACGGCTTGGGTAACAGTTTGTCCCAAATAAGCTTCAGCATCTTGCTTGAGCTTTTGGAGTACCATTGCCGAGATTTCTTGGGGGGTGTGAACTTTGTTCCGAATTTGGACGTTAACGGTGTCGTCTTTGCCTTTGATGCAGGTATAGGGAGTGCGGGATCGTTCTTCTTCCGTGTCGTCCCACCTGCGCCCGATAAATCGTTTGATGCTGTAAACAGTATTTACAGCATTAGTTACAGCTTGCCGCTTGGCTAGTTGACCGACTAAGCGATCGCCCGCCTTGCCAAATCCTACGATGCTCGGAGTTGTGCGGCCGCCCTCGGAATTGGCGATCACGACGGGTTTACCGCCCTCCAATACAGCTACGCAACTGTTGGTCGTGCCTAAGTCAATTCCAATAATTTTTCCCATAGCGCCTCATAAAACTTTGTGGGATGTTTGGAAACTTCCAACTACAAGTTGGGGTATAAAAAACGACTAAGCTTGTTTTAACAAGCATCACTGACTGGATTTGTAGGAAACAAACTTGATATTTTAATGCAAGATCGCAGACTCATTAAAACATTGTTCAGAATTTGTTGAGAAAGCGCTGACCTGCTTTTAGTCCTGAATTAAGAAGTTGGTGAGTTTGCCACCTTCGTGCCCCCGAATTCTCTTCGGGGGTCCGTGCAGGGCGAGGAATGCAGTAGCTTTTGTCCGATTAACTTTCCGAACTATCGGGATTTTCATCTGAGGCTACCACAGATATCCCAGGCGCTGCAACTTTCACTTTGGCGTGGCGCAAGACACGATCGCCCAGAATGTAGCCGCGTTCTAGTTCTTGGATGATTGTTCCTTCCTCGTGTTCGTCTGTGGGCTCGCTGAGGAGAGCTTCGTGGAGGTTGGGGTCAAACTGTTCGCCTTCAGGGCGCATCGGAGAAACCCCAATTTGCTTGAGACCATCTACCATTTGCTTGTAAACGCTTTGGTAGCTTTTGTGAATGTTCATTTCGCCGTCGTTTTGCGGCTTAATGTGCGATCGAGCGCGCTCGAAATTGTCGATTACCGGCAACAGGGGCTTGATCGTGAGACACCTTGCCTGTAAATCTAACTCTTCTTTTTCCTTTTGGGTGCGCCTGCGGAAGTTTTCAAAATCTGCTGCTAGGCGGAGATTTTGATTTTTTAGGTCTTCTAGTTGAGCTGATGTGGCTTGCAACTGAGTTTTTAAAGCCTCTTTTTCATCTCTTATCGAAGCGAGTTCCCTCTTCCATGATTCAGCCGCGTCTGCTGTCGGGCTGTTGGTGGAATTGCCGGTGACAGGATCTCCGGATGCGTTTGCTCCCTTGCGATCGCCCTCGGCGCTTTGATAAGCTTGAGCAAGTTCGAGTTCCCAATCGGCTGCTTCGTTAGAGTTTGCTGGTGCCGGCGGAGTTTCGCTTGCCATTGGTGAACCCTCTGGGGTTTCCCCAGTTGAGTTAGGATCTAGATCTTGCTGTTTTTCCTCGTCAATCATAAAAGCTGCGCGACAGAACCCTATCAATTCTAGCAGATACACTTAACACGGTAAATGTACAGAACTATAATTTACTGTGTATGGCACTATCTGATTCATAGGAAAGCTCCGGTCTCTGTGCAGGAATCTCTCAAAGCTTGCAATATTTTATGGAAATGACATCTCGATCTCTAGTTCTAGTAAGACCGTAGTTAGCGCTAACACAACGTTTCTTGTATCGCAATTTGGGAATAACACCCTCGCATTGATAGCAAGTTTAGAAGGATATTAAGCAGTTAGATTTCCTGAAAATAATTGAGCTGTTGATGGCTGATACTTCAATATTTGCGGCAAAACACAGTTAATTAAAGTTAATTTATATGGCTGTTTTATTCGCAGATAGAGGCTTGTATTTTACAATTGAGTGCGTTTAAAAACAGGGAGGTGTCCTCGATTATTGGGGAGTAAAATGAGAAACATTAGCTGGTATTGGATACCGGCCACTCGGTAGATACGATTGATCTCTAATTTGCCAATAGGCAAAATTGATGAACTGTCAACCTTTCCTCACAAAGGTTAGGACACCAGAGAGAATTAGATGAATATTGGCAGGGAAAAAACTAGAGCTGCTCAAAATCTGGGCGATCGAAATCTGCGATCGGGCGATCGCCCGCAACCCGATCGCAGATAATTAATCAAAATATATCTCACTAGACCGATCGATGGCTTTCGTCAAAGCTATCATCATCAAAGCTCGCACAGCCGATCTTTAAGGTAGTACAGAGAACCGCGCTACCACGGGCGCTGTAATTTGACCAAACAATTTGCGAATATACAATGATCGTGGAAAGGCGACAGACCTCAGGATCAATCCCCAAGTGATGTGCCATGAGGCTATAACGAGAGTATCTCGCAGGTCGATCGGGTCAGTAAGCAACTTAGCACTCAACAAACAAAATTTGATTGCAAGCATCGACCAATCCCTCCAACGTCTCATCAATTTGTGGACGAAAATGAGAGGAGACTACGAGCTTACACTTGACATATAGGGATAGAGCACAAATATGATAGCTCATCCACAAGCAAAAGATACGGGGGTTTTAACCCCGCGTTGGTTTTCCTCTCAGCACTTTCTGTGACTGAGTTTCCCACAAGAATGAGTGTTTTTTATGACTAACACATCCCAGGGGTCTCCTCGCACATCGATAGTTGCTATCAGCGTTTTGCCTCCGGCTCTCAACAAGATGATTCAGTCGGGTTACGTCAACGGCGACCAAGTGAAACAAGCTCAACTTGAAAGCCGGAAGTCGGGTAAGCGGTTGACGGAGGTATTAGAAGCACTTACCGGGCAGCCGTTACCTCCTGAATTGCTGCGGCTTTACAAGAAGCAGCAGATGTTTGAACGGAAGATTGTCTACGGGGTTGAAGCGTATGACCCGGAGATGAGCGAAATGTCGAACGAGCAACTCGGAATTATGCTCGATGGGTTGAAAATTTCGATCGACATTTGTCACCAAGGTCGCTTTTTACCAGTAGCGAAGACTGAAACCGAGCCTCAGGCTGTTTTAGTGGCAATGGTAGATCCCGACAACCTCAACGCCATAGAAGATTTGCGGCGGATTTTACAGCCTCACGGCTTGGCTTTGCAGCGACGGGTGATTACGCCAGACGACTACCAGGACATCACTTCGGCATATCAAGACGACCAAGTTAAGGTAGCCGCCAAAATAGCAGAAGCCGATAAGCAGAGAAAGCTGGAGTTAGGGGAGGGAGATTTTGGCGAACTCTCATTAGAAGAGGAGAGTGCTGACCAAGAAGACCTAGCTAACACCATAGACGATGCTGAGGCTGCTCCGGTAATTAAGGCTGTCAATATCATTTTGGCTAAAGCTTTGTCGGAAAAGGTGTCGGACATCCACGTAGAACCTCAAGAAGAGTTTATGCGGATACGGATGCGGAAAGATGGGGTGCTGCAAGAGTATTTCCGGTTTCCGAAACAGGTAGTGCAATCGATTACGGCTCGTTTCAAGATTATTGCCAACTTGGACATTGCCGAACGCCGACAAGCTCAAGATGGTCGTATCCGCCGGGTGTTTGAGGGACGCACGGTAGATTTCCGGGTAAATAGCTTGCCTTCCCGGTACGGCGAAAAAATCGTGCTGCGGATTTTGGACAGTTCCAGCACTCAGTTGGGTTTGGGTTTGTTGATCTCGGATCAAGAAACTCTGGCTTTGGTGCGAGAGACTGCTAGCCGTCCGTTCGGACTGATTTTGGTGACGGGGCCTACGGGTTCGGGTAAGTCAACTTCTCTGTACTCGATTCTGGCGGAACGCAACGATCCGGGGGTTAATATCAGTACGGCGGAAGACCCGATCGAATATGCTTTGCCGGGAATTACCCAATGTCAAGTAATTCGGGAAAAAGACTTGACTTTTTCCAACCTGCTGCGGGCGTTTTTGCGGCAAGATCCTGACGTGATTTTGGTGGGGGAAACGCGGGACAGGGAAACGGCAAAAACTGCTCTCGAAGCTGCTTTGACGGGACACTTAGTGCTGACTACGCTGCACACTAATGACGCGGCTGGGGCGATCGCGCGTTTGGACGAAATGGGCGTAGAACCGTTCATGGTTTCAGCCGCTCTGTTGGGCGTGTTGGCTCAGCGTCTGATGCGGCGCGTTTGCGACAAATGCTGCATTCCTTACCAGCCTACTGCGGCCGAACTCGGTCGCTACGGTCTGTCGGCTTCTCAAGAAATCGATCTGACTATTAACAAAGCCAACACCATACCGGTGGAGGAAAGGAAAGGACTCGCAGAACGCGATCAACTTTGTCGGAAGTGCAGCGGCCTAGGCTACAAAGGACGGGTAGGCGTTTACGAGTTCCTGAAAAATACTGAGCGGCTGCAAACTCTGATCACTCAAGGGGCTCCCACAGAGCAACTTAAGGAAGCAGCGGTAGAAGAAGGGATGAAAACGTTGTTGGCTTACAGCTTGCAGTTGGTGCGGGAAGGGGCGACTACCTTTGAGGAAGTCGAGCGGGTGACCTTTACTGACTCCGGGTTGGAGGCGGAACTGAAAGCCAAACGCAAGCAGGGACTTACCTGCAAAACTTGTCGGGCGGAATTGAAGCCGGAGATGCTGGATTGTCCGTACTGCTTGACGCCGCGCTTTTTGGATTGATTCATCCGTCATCCGTCATTCGTCATTAGTCATTAGTCATCCGTCATCCGTCATTAGTCATTAGTGATTAGTCAGTAGAAAAACAACTGTCAACTGTCAACTGTCAACTGTCAACTGTATCTGAGCTAAATTGGTCAATAACTATCAACTAGATTGAGAAGAGGTATCTATGGGTCTGATGATTGAAGACGTATTGGAGTCCCTGGTAGAGCAAGGGGGTTCGGACATACACATCCAAGCAGGCGCGCCTATCTTCTTCCGCGTCAGCGGGAAACTAACTCCTCAGTCGCAATACGGCGACATTCTGTCTGCTGAGGAAGTGCAGATTCTGATCTTCCAAATGCTCAACAATATGCAGCGCAAGCAGTTGGAAATGGAGTGGGAACTCGACTGCGCTTACGGGGTGAAGGGATTGGCTCGGTTCCGGGTGAATGTGTACCGGGAGCGGGGTGCTTGGGCTGCTTGTATGCGGGCTCTGGCTTCTAAGATTCCTAACGCAGATGCTTTGGGCGTGCCGCAGATTTTGCGGGATCTGACGGAAAGACCCAGGGGTATGCTGTTGGTGACGGGACAAACGGGTTCCGGGAAAACTACTACGATGGCGGCTTTGTTGGATCTGGTCAACCGGACGCGGGCTGAACACATTCTGACGGTTGAAGACCCGATCGAATATGTGTTTCCGAATGTCAAGAGTTTGTTTCACCAGCGTCAAAAGGGGGAAGATACTAAGAGCTTTGCTAATGCGCTGAAAGCAGCCCTGCGGGAAGATCCTGATGTGATTCTGGTGGGAGAAATGCGGGACTTGGAAACGATCGGTCTGGCAATTTCGGCGGCAGAAACGGGTCACATGGTGATGGGAACGCTGCACACTAATTCGGCTGCTGCTACGATCGATCGGATTTTGGACGTATTCCCGCCCATTCAACAACCCCAGGTTCGCGCCCAAGTGTCTAACTCTTTAGTCGGAATTTGCAGCCAAAATTTGGTTGTGAAAGTTGGGGGCGGCCGCTGCTGCGCTATGGAAATCATGGTGAATACTCCAGCTATGGCTAACTTGATCCGGGAGGGCAAAACTCCTATGATTTACTCCCAAATCCAAATGGGGGCAAAATTGGGCATGAGGACGATGGAAATGGCCCTCGCTGAACTTTACAAGGGCGGTAAAATCACTTGGGAATCGGCAATGGCCAAGGCTTCTAAGGCTGACGAACTCGAACGCTTGATCGGCCCGGCACCTGTTGGTACAGGCAAGGTAGGGGCTCATTAATTGAGTCAGTCAGTCCATTTTAGATTTTAGATTTTAGATTTTAGATTTAATTGCAGCGCAGTGAATCTGGGAGCTTGAATTACGATCTAAAATTGGGGGATCGACTCTCATGAGTGTTGGGGACTTGTACCTGTTTTGGGGCGAAGCAATCAGTTATTGGTCAGCAGTCCGCAGAAATGACCAATCACTAATGACTAATGACTGATTGCCAATGACTAATGACTTTTAATAATTTTCCAGAGGCAATCTATGGCTACAAATGTTATTAATCCAAAACCAAAAACAGGCTTCGATCTCAGTAGGATTCAGGAGCAATTTGAGTATAGCCTTAGCAGTCTTACTGTTAAGGATATGGCGATTTTTGCTCGTCAGTTTGCGGCTATGTTTAATGCCGGGGTGGCGATCGTGAGATGCCTTTCCGTGCTGCACGAACAGTGCTCTAATGCTAAGTTGAAACGAGCACTCAGGAGCATGAATGCTGACGTGCAAGAGGGGATAAACTTGGCAGAGGCGATGGCTAAGTTTCCTGATGTTTTTGACCAACTGTTTATCAGTATGGTGGCGGCGGGAGAGGTCGGCGGTGTGCTAGATGAAACCCTCGACCGTCTGGCGGTGATGATGGAAAAAAATCACAAGACGGAGGCTGAAATTAAATCTGCGATGTCTTATCCGAAGACTGTGTTTTTCATCGCGATTGTGATTTTTTTCGCAATGACGATTTTTTTGCTACCAACTTTCGCAAAAATCTTTAAGGATATTGGTGCAGACTTGCCTGCTTTTACGGTGTTTATGTTGGGGATTAGCGCATTTTGTACGGCTTGGCCTCCGATCCAACAACTGACAGTTATTGGGGTAATTATAGCGCTAAAATTTGCCTTTGATATGTACTACAAAACTCCAGTAGGTCACCTCCAAATCGATAGAATTGCGATGAAGTTGCCAATTTTTGGAGATTTGATTGAAAAATCGGCGGTGGCGAGGTTTTGCGTCATCTTTGGCTCGCTGACGCGATCGGGTGTGCCGATTCTTAGCTCTTTGGAAATTGTGCGAGATGTGGCGGGAAATCAGGCGATCTCAAATGCGATCGAATATGCAAGGCAGGAAATTCAAAGCGGTGGCATGATCAGTATTGCTTTGCAAGAACAAGCTGTTTTTCCCTCCTTGGCAATTCAAATGATGGCAATTGGCGAGGAGACTGGGGAACTTGACAAGATGCTGATGAAAGTTGGCGCTTTTTACGAAACCGAAGTCGAAGAAGCAGTCAAGGGACTTACCAGTATGCTAGAACCTCTGATGATTGTTGTGGTCGGTGGTATCGTAGGTTCGATTTTGCTGTCGATGTATCTGCCGATGTTCTCAGTGTTTCAGAAGCTGTAGACAATTGACAGTTGACAGTTGACAGTTGACAGTTGTTAGTTGTCAGTTGACAGTTGTCAGTTGTCCGTTGACAGTTGACTCTTGTCAGTTGGCAGTTGACAGTTGTTATTTGTTATTTAAGAGTTGTCATTAGCTTTGTTTGAGTTGTTAATAATGTTCAGTCAGTGATATGGCCTTGGCTAATCTTTGAATAACCAATGACCAATTGTTGCCAAGTAATGAATAACCAATTGCCAATTACCAATTACAAATTGCCAATTACAAATTGCCAATAACCAACGACAATTGACCAATGACTAATGACCAATGACTAATGACCAATGACTAATGACCAATGACTAATGACCAATGACTAATGACTAATGACTAATGACCAATGACTAATGACTAATAACTAATGACTAATTAATTGATTTAAAATGTCTGTAAAACAATCACATTACGAGGCTTTACTAGCACAGTACAGCGAATTTTCGGCAGCGATCGCCCTGCTGAAAAAATATCGGCTGTACATGGAGATGATTCCGAGTATCCGCCGCGCTAACGAAAGCTTAATTACCATTCCTTTGCCAATTGTGCGCTTGCGGGAGGGGGTTTCCTATGCGGGTAGGGGGGGGACTAGCATCTCTCCGGGACAGGCGGCTTGTTTGCCCTGCGATTTGGCGATTTTGATGTGCGATCCAGAGTGGAAAGTTAAAATTGGGGTGGAAATTTTGGTTTTTATTCACCGCCCTGGTGAAGATTTTTCGGATTTGTTGGGCCGCTGGCGGCAGTGTCAGGTTTGGTTGGATAAAACTTACGAGTGGGTGATGCCTTACCGCTACAGACATATTTTTAGCGATGAGGCTGAGGCTGTTCATCCGCTATTTGTTTTGTTTGAGGAAACTAGCGATCGCATTCAGCGCGGTTTGATGGCGGCGGGGTTGCCGTTTGTTGTTGAAAGTTTTGACTCGGGGATTGAGGAATTGGAGGATGAAGAGTTTCTCGGTAGCCCAGAATTGGGGAGTATGGGTGAAGAGAGTTATGAGTTGTAGGCGGTGGTGCGATCGAGAATGAGGTCTGTCTTGTAATGGTAATGGTAATTGGTAATGGGTAATCAGTAGACGAGCAATTGCATAAATATTTGATTGATAAATCAACCGCAGATGCAAGGCAGATCAACACAGATTAACGCAGATACATTTCTTGATTGGAAAGCTTAGGAGTGCAAGAGGTATAGTGTGTTCTATTTTGTTTGGTAAATTAAATTTAATTTAAAGATATAATTAACCGCAGAGAACGCAGAGGGCGCAGAGGAGAGAGAAAGAGGAAATTATAATTTTATTTAGATGAGTAGTATTTTTTATTAAACAGGAGCTATTGAGATGAGGTTGTTAAAATCCTGGCGTTTAGTTTTATTAGCTCTAGTTTTTGGGATGGCTGTAATTGTCTCAAATTGCGGCACTCCTGCAAATATTAGCAATAATTCTCCAACTGCGACAACTCCTGCGGCTGTTCCACCAGGGGCTTTAGTCTACGGTGCTGGCGGGCCGCCGGTGAATCTGGAACCGGGAAATGTTACTGATGGTAATTCGGTGATTGCGATCGACCAAATCTACAATCGCTTGACTGATTCTAAACCGGGTACTGTGGAACTCGCACCCAGTCTCGCTACTGAATGGTCGAGCTCTACAGATGGCAAAACTTGGACTTTTAAGTTGCGATCCGGGGTGAAGTTTCACGACGGGACGGATTTTGACGCGGATGCTGTTAAGTTTAATGTCGATCGCTGGTGGGATGCCAAAAATCCTCACGGGTATCGAGATTCGGGCAAAACTTATCAGATTTGGAAGAACTTTTTTGCTGGGTTTAAGGGCGATAAAGATTCCCTGGTCAAGGATGTGACCGTTGTTGATAAGTCTACGATTAGGTTTGTGTTAAATCGACCTTTTGCGGCTTTTCCTTCGGCGATTGGGTCGGGTTATTTTGGGATTGCGAGTCCGGCGGCGGTGAAGAAAGCGGGTGCTAAATACGGCACTCCGGGGTCGCTGGCGGTGGGTACGGGGCCTTTTGTGTTTAAGGAATGGATCTCGGGCGATCGCATTATCTTAGAGAAAAATCCGAATTATTGGAAAGCTGGAACGCCGAAAGTCAATCAATTGGTAATTCGTTTTGTTGACGATCCGGCGGCGAGATTGGCTCAATTGAGGGCTGGTCAACTTGATTTTACTGTGGATTTAACGCCGGATCAATTGAAAGAGGTGCAAGCGGATGCTAATTTGGAAACTGTTTTGCGCCCTTCTTTTAATGTGGGTTATTTAGCCTTAAATCCGGGTTACGCGCCTTTGGCGAAACCGGAGGTAAGACGGGCGATCGCCCAAACAATTAACAAGCAAGCAATAGTCAAAGCTTTCTGGGGAGAACTCGGAAAATATGACTCGCAATTTATCCCGCCTTCCCTGAATTGGGCGGAGTCTGACAAAGTTAAAGATTACGAATTTAACCCGCAGCAAGCTAAAGCAATGCTGGCGAAGGCCGGTTATCCGAACGGTTTTGATTTGGATTTGTGGTATATGCCCGTCAGCCGTCCCTATTTTCCCACGCCGAAGCCGATCGCTGAGGCTTTTGCGGCGGATTTAAGCGCGATCGGGATTCGGGTAAAGTTGCTGACAAAGGATTGGTCTGCTTATTTGGCCGATCGGCTAAAACCTCCGGGCTTTCAAGCTTTTATGATGGGTTGGACTGGGGATTATGGCGATCCTGACAATTTTTATTATCCTCACTTCGGGCCTGGTTCGACGGCGGATTTGGGAAATTGGAAAAATCCGAAGGTTTTGGAACTTTTGGATCGGGGGAGGGCGAGTGGGGATAAAGCAGCTAGAGGGAAAATTTATGCGGAAGTTAGCGAGATTTTGCATGGGGAGGCGGTGCGTTTGCCGATCGTACATTCGCAGCCACTTTTAGGGAAACGCAAGAATATTAAAGGTTGGATTCCGAGTCCTTTGGGTTCGGAGTCTTTTGAGGATGTGAGTAAGTCTTGAAAAATGCTGCATAGATTCAGACGTACGGTTGAAACCGCGTCTACACAAACAAAACCCGCCTCCGCGGGTTGAAGAAAATAAGGCAGAGAAAAATTTCGCAAAACACGATATCATCAGTTGCGAATTACTACTTATAAAAATGGCTAAATATATTGTTAAACGTTTGCTGGCAATATTACCAGTTCTGTTCGGAATCACGCTGCTGGTATTTGCTTTTTTGCACCTGATACCGGGAGATCCGGCGACTGTGCTTTTGGGAGAACGGGGAACTCCCGAACAGGTGGAAATATTGAAGGCTAGATTGGGCTTGAATCAGCCTTTACCTTGGCAATATTTGGCTTTTTTAAGTAGTTTGATTCGATTCGATTTAGGACATAGTATTATTAGCGGTATTCCGATTGTTGATGAAATCAGAAGTCGCTGGCCTGCTACTTTGGAACTGTCGGTGGCGGCGATGTTGGTGGCACTTATAATCGGAATTCCGGCGGGAATTTTGGCTGCTGTTCGGAAAAATAGCTGGCTGGACAATCTGACGATGAGCGGTTCTTTGATTGGCGTATCTTTACCAGTCTATTGGTTGGGATTGATGTTGATTTATTTGTTTGCTGTTTACCTGAAATGGCTGCCTCCTAGCGGGCGAATTAGTGTAGATTTGGGGTTTGGTTTTAAGCCAATTACGGGTATTTATGTTTTGGATGCTTTGCTGAGGTGGGATTTGGTGGCTTTGCGGGATGCGATCGCCCATTTAATCCTCCCAGCCTTAACTTTAGGAACAATCCCCTTGGCGATAATCGCTCGGATTACTCGTGCTGCGATGCTGGAAGTGCTGGCACAAGATTACATCCGCACGGCGCGGGCTAAGGGTTTGCCGGAATTTTGGGTGGTTTTGAGACACGCTTTGAAAAATGCGTTTTTGCCGATCGTCACAACTATAGGTTTGCAGTTCGGCACGCTTTTGGGTGGCGCGATTTTGACTGAAACAATTTTCTCGTGGCCGGGAATTGGTTCCTGGATTTACAGCGGGATTCTGACGCGGGATTACCCAATTGTGCAAGGAGGAGTAATCTTTGTGGCTGTGAGTTTTGTGCTGATCAATCTGGCGGTTGATATTTCCTATGCTTTTTTTGACCCGAGAATTCAGTACCGTTAATTAGAAGGGAAGTTCTACAGAAAATGCTTGTTTAACATCCGGCTGTAGCAGGTAGTAAATGCTAGCAATGGCAAAACCCAGAGATAGAAAATTAACTGCTGCACCTGCGCTACCCAACATTTTGGCAATTTGCGTGACGACGGCGATAACATGGATAATTAATGTTCCAGTCCAAGCCCATTTTTTTAGTTGAAGCAAACCCCATGCTAAGACTAGGGAAATAATTCCGATAATTATCGCGATTCCAGCAAAAATTGCAATGAAGCCGCCGATGACAGTGCCAACTTTTGCGCCGAATCCAACTGCGCCGAGACCGCCTAAAACGCCTGCAAATAGTAAGATGAACAAGCCGTCAAGCAGACTGAAGATGCCACTAATTAACTGTAAGATTGCCAGAACTGTAACGCTTTGAGGACGATTCATGTTGAAGCTTTTCCATTTTCAACGGATTTGCAAAATATTTTAACCTGTTGCGCGCACAGGGCACATAGATATTCACGACTTGGACAGGGTACGATCGACAAACGGGTTTATGAGAGTCAGCGTCTTCATACTGTGTAGTTACCGGGCGCGCACTGTGCGATCGCCCTACAAGACAAGCCACGACGTAGTGGAAGCCGATCGCCCACGCGGCAGATCCCGCCTCCGCAGAAAGTCAGTTGAGTGCGATCGAAGTTTGAGCTCGCCTCTTGAGACTGAAAAAACTTAACATTATTTAATAAGTTGCAAAGATTAGCTATAATTGTTTACAGGTGCTGGTTGGGGAACTTTTTTTAAATCACCCGATCGGATGAGTCTGAAAGACGATGCCGCGCATCAGAAAAAATTTTACCTTTAAGGTAATCCTGAGATTTAATTAGGTGAGTCGGTATGATCGTTAGCCCCAAAAAGGAAACTGCTCAGGTCAAGGTGGAAGATACTCAAATTGTAGACACCAAGGCCCCAGAGACTGAAATTGCAGATAAAAAACCCGCCCAAAAGCAGTCACCGAAGAAAACCGCGCGGAAGATGCCGCGGTGGGCGATCGGTTTGGTTGCAGCCGGGTTGCTAGCTGTACCGACTACCATATATATATCAAAAAGTCGATCGCAGCCGAAAGTAGATGCGATCGCAGCGATGACAGTGCCGGTGGAAGCGGAAAACCTGACGGTGCGGATCACGTCTAGCGGGACGGTACAACCCGTACAGCGCGTGAATCTCAGCCCTAAAGGCTCCGGTCGGATCGCAGAGTTATTTGTCGAACAGGGCGATCGCGTCGAAGCAGGACAAATCGTGGCCCGCATGGAAAGCCGCGATGTGGAAGCTCAACTCGCTCAAGCTAAAGCCCGCGAAGCCAGCATTCGAGCGAAACTCGCGAAAATTGAAGCCGGAAATCGATCGGAAGACATCGCCAGCGCCCGCGCGCGTTTAGAGCAAGCCCAGGCTAGTCTGGCGCAACTCCAAGCCGGCAGCCGCGTCGAAGAAGTTGCAGGAGCCAGAGCTCGCTTGGAGCAAACTCAAGCCCGCTTACAGCAACTCAAAGCCGGCAGCCGCGTGGAAGAAGTCAGCCAAGGGCGAGCTCGTTTAGCCCAAGCTCAAGCCCGTTTAGCAGACGCTCAAACTGGCAGTGTCAAACAAGAAATTGCCCAAGCACAAACGCAAATTGAATCGAGTAAAGCTCAAGCCGAACTAGCAGCTCAGCGGGTGGAACGCAACCGCCCGTTAGTCCAAGAAGGTGCTCTTGCTCAAGATAAACTGGATGAACTGATTAAGGAAAATCGCACTGCCAAAGCTAAGGTAACAGAAGCCCAAAAACGCTTGCAACAACTGCAAGAAAGTCGGGAGTCGCAAATTCAGCAACTCCAAGCTGCTGTGGAAGTCGAGCAGCAAGCATTGAAGCAGTTGCAAAACGGCACGCGATCGGAAGAAATTACCAAAGCCGAGGCAGAAGTTGCTGAAGCTAGAAGTAAATTAGCACAAACAGAAAACGGCAACCGTCCAGAAGAAATCGCCAAAGCCGAAGCAGCAGTTGCTGAAGCCAAAAGTCAATTAGCCGCCCAAGAAAACGGCGCTCGCCCGGAAGAAATAGCTTCGGCTAAAGCTGATTTAGCTGAAGCTGAAGCTCAAGTCCGCTTTCAAGAAGTGCAGTTAGAAGATACAAAAGTTCGCGCTCCTTTTGCGGGAGTTATTACCCAACGGTATGCCATCCAAGGAGCTTTTGTAACCCCAGCAACTTCGGCTTCGGAAGCGACTTCGGCAACTTCAACATCGATCGTGGCTCTCGCTAGAGATGTGGAAGTTTTGGCGAAAGTGCCCGAGGCTGATATCAGCCAAATCAAACCGGGTCAAGTGGTGGAAATAGTCGCCGATGCTTATCCCGATAAAGTGTTTAAAGGCAAGGTTAAATTGATTGCGCCCGAAGCTGTGAAAGAACGGGATGTAACGCTGTTTCAAGTGCGCGTCGCCATTGACACTGGCAAGGATTTCTTGCAGTCGGGGATGAATGTAGATTTGAGATTTGTCGGTCAAAAACTGAGCAATGCTTTGGTTGTTCCGACTGTGGCGATTGTGACGAATAAGGGTCAAACCGGTGTGCTGGTTCCCGATGAGAAACAGCAGCCGAAGTTTAAGCCTGTGACGGTGGGATCGACTATTGGTAACAAGATTCAGATTTTAGAGGGTGCTAAGGCGGGCGATCGGGTTTTTACTGAACTTCCTGCTGGTAAAAAGTTGGAGGATATTATTAAGACTCAGAAGTAGAGGAAGTTGGGCAACAAAGGTACGTTGTTGCGCTTAAGCGCTCTTTCCTAATCTTATAAAGAGCGCTGAAGCGCAACTACATACCTAAGAGTTAACTTTTTTTTAAATAAAGGTACGTTGTTGCGCTTGAGCGCTCTTTCATATATCTGTAAAGAGCGCTGAAGCGCAACTACATACCTAAGAGTTAACTTTTTTTTAAATAAAGGTACGTTGTTCCCCTTGAG
>NZ_JAEQCF010000023.1:0-50665 GCF_020738625.1 Microcoleus sp. PH2017_09_SFU_O_A | reverse complement strand
TTCATATATCTGTAAAGAGCGCTGAAGCGCAACTACATACCTAAGAGTTAACTTTTTTTTAAATAAAGGTACGTTGTTCCCCTTGAGCGCTCTTTCATAGATATAAGCAAAGAGCGCTGAAGCGCAACTACATACCTAAGAGTTAACTTGTATTTTGTGTCAGTTGCGTAAGTCCTGGAATGTAACGGATTTAAATTACTGATTCCCAATTACCCAAACAATCAAAATCCAAAATCTACAATCTAACAATAGACTCATGGATATTATTGAAAGCGTCAAAATGGCTGTCACAACTTTGACGGCAAACAAGTTACGCAGCAGCTTGACGATGTTAGGAATTATCATCGGTAATGCTTCCGTAATTTCGATGATTGGTATTGGCGAAGGAGCTCAAACCTATATTGCGGGACAGGTTAACTCTCTGGGTTCAAATTTGCTGTTTATCATTCCCGGAAGTCCTGATGCCCAAAGTCGCCCGGTGATTCCTCCTCAGACTTTGGTTTTGGATGATGCAGAGGCGATCGCCTCTCAAGTTCCTTCTGTCGAAGCAGTTGCACCAACTCTCAATGACAGTCAAATCGTTACTTACCGCAATAAAAACGTTTCGTCTTCGATTGTCGGAACTACTCCTGAGTTTCTGCCGGTGAGAAGCTTTGATGTTGCTCAAGGTCGTTTTTTAAACAAGCTAGATTTAGAAAGACAAGAAAATGTAGTTGCTTTAGGTTCAGAAGCTGCTGAACAATTGTTTGGCAATACTCAGCCTGTCGGTCAATATGTTCGCATCAAAAATGCAACTTTTCAAGTGATTGGCGTGATGCAGGCTAAGGGATCGAGTTTTGGTGACAATCAAGATATGAATGTTTATTTGCCGCTGACAACGATGGCTAACCGCATTGTCGGTCGCTCGTCTCCCTACGGTACTAAGGTAACATTTATTTCGGTTTCTGTGAAAGATGAAAAGTTGATGCGGGCGGCGCAATTTCAAATTGAAAATCTGCTGCGCTTGCGTCACAATATTACTAAGGAAGATGATTTTACTGTCCGAAATCAGAAGGATTTAATGAAGACTTTGGGCAGCATTACTGGTGCTTTGACTCTGATGTTGGCTTTTGTGGCGGCAATTTCGCTGTTTGTGGGCGGTATCGGGATTATGAACATTATGCTGGTTTCTGTGACTGAACGTACTAAGGAAATTGGACTGCGAAAGGCGATCGGTGCTTCTCCTCAGGATATTCTGATTCAGTTTATGATTGAGGCTGTGATTTTGTCGGCTGCTGGTGGTGCGATCGGTACTGGATTCGGTATCGGTGGTGTGTTTTTGGTGTCTGCTTTTAGTCCTCTGCAAGCTAGTGTTTCTCCAGTGGCGATCGCCCTTGCGGTTGGTGTTTCTGGTAGCATAGGCTTATTTTTTGGCATCGTACCGGCAAAACAAGCTGTTGACAGTTGACAGTTGACAGTTGACAGTTGACAGTTGACAGTTGACAGTTGACAGTTGACAGTTGACAGTTGACAGTTGGCAGTTGGCAGTTGACAGTTGACAGTTGACAGTTGACAGTTGACAGTTGGCAGTTGGCAGTTGACAGTTGACAGTTGACAGTTGACAGTTGACAGTTGGCAGTTACCAATTACCAATAACCAATTACCAATAACCAATTACCAATTACCAATTACCAATTACCAATTACCAATTACCAATTACCAATTACCAATTACCAATTACCAATTACCAATTACCAATAACCAATTACCAATTACCAAACTATTATGAATTTTATTGAAAGTTTTAAAATGGCCGGTCAAACACTGCTAGCAAACAAAACTCGCAGCAGCTTGACGATGATTGGGATGATTGTCGGAAATGCTTCGGTAATTGCGATGATTGGGATTGGAGAGGGGGCTCAAAATTTTGTGGGCGGACAAGTTAAATCTCTCGGTACAAATGTGTTGATTGTGAGAGCTGGAGTGCCTAATGCTAGCCGAAGTTCGATTAGAAATGCACCTCAAACACTGATAGTAGAAGATGGTAAGGCGATCGCATCTCAAGTCCCGTCGGTGCAAGGTGTATCTGCCGAACTCAACAGTTCAGAACTCGTTCGCTACGGTAACAAAAATGTCTCGTCTCTGATTTTTGGCACAATTCCCGAATTTCTGACTGTCAGAAACTTTGAAATGGCTAAAGGACGATTTTTGACGGAACTCGATGTTAGGCAAAACAATCAAGTTGTGATTCTTGGTTCAGAATTGGCCGAAAAACTGTTTGCTAATACCAATCCCCTCGGCGAACAAGTGCGAGTCAAAAATGTCAGCATGAAAGTAATTGGAGTATTTGCGGAGAAAGGGACATCTTTTGGTACGAATTATGATAACTCAGCCGTTGTGCCGATCGCCACAATGGCCAACCGCATTGTCGGGCGCAAGTCTCCCTACGGTTTAGCTGTCACTTCGCTGTTTATTTCGATTCAAGATGAGTCGAAAATGGATGCCGCTCAATTTCAGGTGGAAAACTTGCTGAGATTGCGGCACAAGATTACCACAGAAGATGACTTTACTGTCCGAAATCAGAAAGATTTAATGGCGACAATGGGCTCGATTTCCGGGGCCCTGACACTTATGTTAACTGCTGTGGCCAGCATTTCTTTGTTAGTCGGCGGCATTGGGATTATGAACATTATGCTGGTTTCTGTCAGCGAGCGCACTCAGGAAATTGGGCTCAGAAAGGCGATCGGGGCTTCCCAACACGATATCTTGTTTCAATTCATTATCGAAGCTGTAATTTTATCTGCCGCTGGAGGCATCGTTGGGACTTGCGTAGGAGTTGGAGGTATCTTGCTTGTAGGTAATTTTACGCCTCTGCAAGCTGGTATTTCGCCTGTGGCGATCGCCCTTGCTGTTAGCGTGTCCGGTGGCGTCGGTCTCTTCTTCGGCGTGATCCCGGCGCGTCAGGCGGCCAAACTCGACCCGATCGCAGCCTTGAGAAGTGCTTAACAAATAATTACATATATAGCATACTTAAGTATATACCTAGGCAAGTATATACATAATGTTACTCGTTGATGCTAACCACGGTGTATATATGTTGAAAAATTAATAAAACCAGTCGGATGGTAAAGTTTTAGCAAAAACAATGTAGTTTAAATAAAAAATTAATCGGAAACTTTATCAAAATGAGTGAAACATTAAAGATTCAATGAAGTTTCACTCAGGGGATTTACTTACTTAAGAAAAGGCCTAATAATCTAAACTACGAGCAAACACTCATAGCATCGATCGATGGCTATGAAGGTTGGCTATTTGATGAAAATTATTAAATAAAAACAATGGCATCTCTTACCAGCAGTCCTAAATTCGACTTTCTCGAAGGAACTTCAGGCCCAGACACACTTAACGGCTTGGATGGTAACGATATAATTTATGCCAAGAGCGGAGACGACTTGCTCCTAGGCGATCGAGGTAAAGACAAAATTTGTGGCGACTCTGGTAACGATACAATTGCTGGCGGCCTAGACGACGATATGATCTGGGGCGGCAAAGGCAACGACCTGATATTTGGCGACTCAGGCAACGACACTCTCTACGGGTGCGTAGGTAGCGATACCATCAGCGGTGGTGAAGGCAATGACATATTTGCGATCGGCAAAAGCAACGGCGGCCCAACGGTAGCCACAGCAGACTACATCACTGACTTCGAGAAGGGCAAGGACAAAATTCGGTTGCTCAATGGTCTCACATTTAACGACTTAAACATCCAACAAGGCACAGACGCTAACAGCAACAGCACGGTAATTCAAGACAAACTCACAGGTGAATATTTAGCAGTATTGCAGGGAGTCAATAGCAGCACCGTCACCCCCGACAACTTCGCAACTCACCTTTCGGGAAACTGCATCAGAGAGTCGAACGGAATGATGCTAGACGCCATCCGGACAGCCGGCACCCCGCCTCCGGTAGCCTCCCGCAACATGGCAATGGTTCACGCGGCCATTTACGACGCTGTTAACTCGATTACCAAAAAATACAGCCCTTACCGCGTCAACATAGATGCACCAGCGGGGGCATCAGAAGAAGCTGCGGCTGCGGCGGCTACCTACCGCACTCTGCTTAGCCTGTACCCTGCACAAAGCATCAAATTTGATGCAGCATACGCATCGTCTTTAGCAAAAATTCCCGATGGGAAATCGAAACAAGACGGAATCGCGATCGGACAACAGGTTGCTGACCAAATTATGAGTTGGCGCAGTACAGACGGCGCGAACAAAACAGTCTCCTACACACCCAAAACAGACGCAGGCAATTGGCAGCCGACTCCTCCGGGCATGGCCGCATCATTGCTGCCCCAGTGGCCGGATGTGACTCCCTTTGCGATGACTAGCGGTTCGCAGTTTCGTCCGTCAGGCCCGCCCGCCCTCGATAGCGCCAAGTACGCAGAGGAGTTGAACGAGACTAAAGAAATCGGCAAAATTGACAGTCTGACGCGCACGCCCGATCAAACTGCGATCGCCAAATTCTGGGCCAACGGCGGAGGTACTTTTACTCCCCCCGGCCACTGGAACCAAATCGCCTCAGAAGCATCGGCCCTCAGCGGTACATCGTTGGAAGATAGCGCCCGCTTGTTCGCCCTGCTAAATATTGCCCAGGCCGATGCAGCTATTAACTCGTGGGATGCTAAATATAAGTACGATTTCTGGCGGCCCGTGACAGCTATTCGCCAAGCTGACACAGACAACAATCCCAACACAACAGCCGATCCTCTGTGGACACCGCTGCTGATAACTCCGCCCTTTCCTGAGTACACATCGGGCCACAGTACCTTTAGCGGTGCAGCGGAACCAGTTTTGAACTCTGTATTTGGTTCGGATTTTGGCTTTGCAGATAAGGGAGACAAGTCTGTCAACAGTCTGCGAACCTTTGACAACTTTGCCCAAGCGGCCGACGAATCGGGGATGAGTCGCATTTACGGAGGCATCCATTTCATGAGTGCTAACGTAGACGGTTTGAGCGCGGGTAGAAATGTGGGGAACTATGTTGTCCAGAATTTCTTAGTTTAGGAAAGTGGCGAGTTGATGGAAAATGGAAAATTTTCCATTTTCGATTTTCTGAATTGGGTGCATCTCTGATTTTGCAAATGTATGAAAAAATCACTGCGTACCTTACCGCTATCAGTAGTGCGTCAAGCTATTTTTTGGTCTTAGGAATGAGAATTAAATAACTTACAATTTTAATTATTGTGGGATGGGCGTCCCGCCCGTCTATAAAGGACGGGCGGGACGCCCATCCCACAAGCTTGTGTAAGGGTGCATATCAGTTTTGCAAGAAGCATTGTTTATTGTAGTGCGAGCGGGGACAGCACTGTAAATGCAAAACTGAGATACACCCCTTGTGTAAATTATTTAATTCGCCATCCTTAGTCCTGACTATTCCAGCAGTTCCACAGTGCCGAGATATCCATCTACTCGCACTTTTTGACCGTCTCGCAGGCGAGTTGTAGCTTCAGCAATATTCATGACTGCGGGAATTTTGTACTCGCGGGCGATAATTGCTCCGTGAGACAACTGGCCGCCAACTTCGGCTACAATTGCCTTTGCTCCTAACAGCAGCGGCGCCCAACCGGCATCGGTGTAAGGCACTACGGCGATCGCATTTTCGCCTAATTCTGTAGTGACACTCCGGCAAATCTTCACAAAACCTTCGACGCAGCCGATACTTGCCGGGATTCCCTGCATGATACCAGTTGCAGATGTTGAGGAGTCGATCGACCTTTTCTGAGAATTCGGCAGCAGATTGCCGTAGACTACAGGGGGAATCGGGCGATCGCGATCGGCTAACAGGCGATCGCGCCTCAGGCTAATCGTCTCCTGAAAAGAAACACTCGCACCGCTGCGAATCCACTGCTGAATCTCCCCAAATTCCAGATAAAAAATATCTCCTGGTTCCTGAAACACCTGCATTTCCAATCCGCAAGCTTCAATTGCCAAAAAAGTCCAGCGGAGATGAGCCAACAATCGCGCGTAAATTTCACTAATTTGGCTTTTAACTATAGCTCGTTCCTGACATTTATTTAAGCGCCACTTCTGAGCAAAAGTCAAGCTTAATTTTCCAGTTGCTGCTGAATTAGCAACAGCAGATTTTTGAGCCATAGTTACCAGCAATTTGCGGTAAGTTTCCGGCTGTTCTCGCCAAGTAGGAACAGCGATATCAGTTCCCACTTCGCTCAAATATCCGTAAATATCCAGCCACTGTTCAAAGTCTGCTTGCAAAGCCAGACTTTCAGTAAATATCTGTGCTAATTGTGCGGCTGAAACATTCTCGCCTGACTGGTAAATAGCAACTTCTCGCAATTTCTCAGCCAACTCTTGCAAAGCTCGCACCGAAGCGATTTCAGGAGCAGTATCATTAACAAGCCAATCATCATCAACGCGAAAAATTGCTTTGCGAATTGCCAGCCCGATCGGCCCCAAGATATTGTAGTAAGTAATCGGCTTCAGCCACTTCTGAATTTGCTCAGATTTATCCAACAACTCACTTAAATCTTGGTAATTGGGCATGGGGAATTGGGCATGGGGCATGGGGCATGGGGCATTGGGCATTGGGAATTGGGCATTGGGAATTGGGAATTGGGCATTGGGAATTAATATTCCTTCTTCATTCTTCCCTCTTCCTTCTTCCCTCTTCCTTCTTCCTTCTTCCTTCTCTGACTTCTCCAGACTTTCGATTGCTGGTAAAAAAATAGAAGTGCGATCGCCCGCAAAATCTGCATTCAGCGCCCGCTCCCGCTGCACCAGACGCCACAAACCGGGTAAAGAGGGCAAAATCTTCCCCAAAGGTGGCTTACCCATCTTCTGCCCCCTGAGCAAAAACTCCAAACCCTGCTCCGGCAATCCCATCATCCGAAAGATTTCGCCCAACAAAGTCGCGTTAAAATAGGCGTGGGAGCCCAGCAAAGTCGCCGTTTCGTTGAAATTGAGATGAGCAGCGCGATCGGCCAAAACCACCCGAAAAATCTCTCCCCAAACCCCACAAGTCAGCGGCCGATTAATCGACCAAGTTAGCGGGCGAATTGCACCAGGAATCACTTCTGCGGCAATAGTTCGAGTCCAAAACGGCTGCAAATTAGTAATCGGGCGGCTTTGCAAAATCCAAACTTTTTCCCCGTCCCAACTCCACTCAATATCCTGCGGGATGCCGTGAAAAAAAGCTTCGATAGCTTGCGCTTGTTTGACTAATTCAGCTAGAAGTTTTGGGTTAACAATTGAATTAATTTCGAGTTCGTTTAAAGTTTGTTGTAAAATTTCAGGCTGGGTAAAATCAACTTCCAAATGTAACGGAGTAACTTGTCCGCCGACAACAGATTCAGCACCTCCCGGCAAAGCTTCAATAATTATCTGGGAACCGCCATCTAAAGGATTGCGGCTGAACATGACTCCCGCAACTTTGCCCTCAATATAAGGCTGAATCAAAACAGCCATTTGAGTATCGGGGAGTTGTCGCTGCTGGCGGTAAGACACAGCTTCCGAAGTCCAATAAGACTGACGGCAGCGGTGAATGCCAGCGATTAATTCTGCTTCAGTGGAAACAGGCCCGATAGTTTCATATTGTCCAGCCGCCGAACTAATATCGCCATCTTCTCCCGCCGCTGAAGAGCGCACAATCATGCGATTTGCGATTTGCGATTTTAGATTTTCGATTAAAGAATTAGGGATTGACAAATTTTCACTGTTTTCTGAATGCCCGATGCCCGATGCCCGATGCCCGATGCCCGATGCCCGATGCCCGATGCCCGATTCATTCAATAATATCCAGCCAGAAGGAACATTAAAATTAGCGCGTTTTAGTTGAGACAATCTCGCAGCTTTATCGCCGCAAATTTTAGCATCTAACGAGTCATCGAGAGAAAACAATTGTTCCGATTTAGATAAAGCCATATCATCACCCTGACTGAGATTAATTGCAGCTAATAAAACTCCCAATCCTGCTGCTGCTAAGAATTCCGGCAAAGATTGACGCCACACCCAAACCCAGATAGGCGTGCACAGACAGCCGCAGCGGGAAGCAAAGAGTCTCGCCCGATCGCCCTTTTGCCACAACCGCCGTGCCAAACCCCACACCAGTAGCCCCCAAATGCCAGAAGAGACAGCCACCGGCGGCGAAAATACCAAAAGACCCCAAACCGCGTTAGTCACGCCTCCACCTCGGGCGATCGCATATCTGGCCGCAACCAGAGGAATTAACAGGGCGATCGCGATCGCAGGTGAATCAGGAAACCAAAATCTCCCCGCCAAAACCGGCAGAATACCCCTGGCAATTTCCGCCAACACCGCAGCAATTCCCGCCAACTTCCCCCCGTGAATAAAAGCAGCCGACACCCCCACATTCCCCGTGCCCAACCGCCTCAAATCTTTACCGCCCAGCAGCCGCACCGCCCAGCGAGTAAGCGGCAAAGCACCCAGAGCAAAACTGGCGGCTAACAGAAGTGCGATCGACAACAGCGGCATAAAGGGGATTTTTAATTTCAATCTCTAAGTATTATGGCTGCAATTCGCTCAAATTTTCAGTCTTCGGATATATTGCACGATCGCCAATAGCACATAAAATACTAGAGAAGTACAGTAAATAAGGATTTGAACCAAATGGTAGAGAACAACCTAATGATTCCGATCGCAGTTCTTGGTGTTGGATTTGTCGCTGCGGTTAGTATCGGCTCCATTGCGTGGTATAATTCCAAGCGCCCCCCGGGTTGGGAATCCAAAGAACGGCCTGATTTTGTTCCAAAAGTTGATAAAGATGATTTGATTGCAGATGTTTCTGAGTCCAAAGGTAAATAATAAAAAGTTTATTGAGACGAAGAAAAACTGAGATAGGACTTGTGAATTAATGAGAAAACTTTGTCGTTGCACCCAGAACGCTGCAATTTTAAGGGCTGGGTTTTCCATTTTTCGCACAAGTCCTGTATTTATATTGTAATGAAGAACATATTAATAAATATTCTGATATCCTGTCTGGTAGAACAACCACAAGCAAAAAAGTTTATATTAGCGAATGCGGCGTTGCTGCTGCAACGGCATGAAAGACTCAATGTGAAAAAATGAAACAAGCCAGTCAGTCAATATAGCTGAATTTTCAAGTGATTCATTTTCATACCCTAATATAAGCAAGGTCGTTTTTTTTGAAGAGCAAGAAATCGCTGTCGGTGCGGTTGAGTTCGATATAAATTGAAAGAGCCGGATCGATCGCCATCACATCGCCGTTTTTGTAGGTTGTGGAGCCGGAAGTCATCAAAAAATCGGATTTTTGTCAAAAGTATTTTCGAGAAGGTCGATCGCACGTTACAATATGTTAAGAGCCGGCACCGCCTTTTGCAGTCAGTAACTCAGCTCTAAAGAGACTGAGCTTGTAAGAAATTGCAAGCTGTGCTGACCAGACCCCTGTTACAAGGAGACGTTATTTAGGTCATGATACCGGAGAATGCGACGCTAGTTTTCCGCTCTATCGTTTGCAGTCAAACAAACTTAAAGTCACTCTCGTTAGTGCTGCAAACTTAACAAGCCTTTATAACCAGGTCGAAGCGAACATTACACGCAAGTGGAGGGACACAACAATGTCCAATTTTATTTTCGTAGTTGACACAAACAAAAAACCACTCACACCTTGCAAGTCGTCAATGGCTCGTAAGTTGCTGACGGCTGGTAAAGCGGCTATCTTCAGAAGATTCCCGTGTACCATTATCCTCAAAAAGGCAGTAACAGCAACCATTGAATCAATTACTCTCAAATTAGATCCAGGTTCCAAAACTACAGGCATTGCATTATTGCAAGGTGAAAAAGTAATTTTTGGTGCTGAATTAACTCATCGCGGTCAAACTATCAAAGCAAGTCTTGAGTCCCGTCGTTCACTGCGTCGAGGAAGGCGAAACCGTCATACTCGTTACCGCCAAGCAAGGTTTTTAAACCGTACCCGCAAAAAAGGTTGGTTGGCACCATCCTTGCAGCACCGGGTAGAAACCACCCTGACTTGGGTTGAAAAATTACGCAGGCTTGCACCTATCGGTTTAATTGTTCAAGAGCTGGTCAGATTTGACTTGCAACAATTAGAAAATCCTGAAATTTCAGCTATTGAATACCACCAAGGCGAACTACAGGGTTACGAAGTTAGGCAATATTTGCTTAACAAATGGAACCGAAAATGTGCTTACTGCGACGCCGAAAATGTACCATTGCAAGTTGAGCATATTCATCCCAAATCTCAAGGCGGAAGCAATCGAATTTCTAATCTTTGCCTTGCTTGTCAGAAATGCAACCAGAAGAAAGGTACTCAGAACATTGAACAATTCTTAGCAAAGAAACCTGACATTCTGAGTCGAATTCTTACACAATCCAAGCGCCCCCTAAAGGATGCTGCTGCGGTAAATTCGACTCGATGGACGTTATTTGGTCGCTTAAAAGAAACGGGGTTGCCTGTTTTAACTGGCTCAGGTGGACTGACCAAGTTCAATCGTAGTCGGCTGCAACTACCTAAAACTCATTGGCTTGATGCTGCTTGTGTCGGTCAAGTTGAAGCGCTAGAATTATTAACAAATAAGCCACTGCTAATCAAGGCAACTGGACACGGAACCCGTCAAATGTGTCGCACAGACAAATTTGGCTTTCCATCTCGGTACGTTCCTCGAAACAAGTTTGTTAAAGGCTTTCAAACTGGTGACATCGTAAAAGCAATCGTCATCAGTGGCAAGAAAATAGGTGAATATGTTGGTCGGGTTGCAGTTAGAACGACAGGTTCGTTCAACATCTCAGCATCAGAATTGGTGCAAGGAATTAGCCATAAATACTGCAAAATAGTTCACAAAAAAGATGGCTACAGTTACGCATATTAGGATTGACGGGGACTGAAGTCCCCCGCGTCGCTTCCCTCTCAAGGCTAAAGCCGTTGAGTTTCCCGCATCCCGTATTAATTTTTATGAATCCAGAATCAACTCTCGCCAGACTACAAGCTACACTTCCCGACGGAAAACTGCCTTCTAGCTACGGGGTATACTTCAAAAACACCCTAGTAGCCCTGTGTCACGCCCTAGAAGACCACATCTTGCAAACCAGCAGCGGGGACGATCTCGCACTCAAACCGCTGGTTTTGGTGACGTTTCAGCAGGGAAAATGGTATTTGCAAGAAGCCGATCGCTACTTCGATATTGCTAAGGCTTCTCGACAAGTTGTCATCGGTGCAGTAGCCGACAGCGGTTTCGCTACCCACAAAACCGGTCAATTAGAAAATGTATCTTTAATAGAACTTGATGAGATCGACCCCATTATCCAAGAATGGAATTTAATCATCCTGGCCCCCACATACAAAGCAATGGTGCTTTGTCGCGAACTTACGGCCCAGGAATACTTGCCAGAGGGCAAGCCAGAAGTCGATACAGAGCGAAAATTCTACGGTTTGTGGTCGTTTGACCAGTCGTTGGTGTCGGCGTCAGCAGAAATTTTTATAGAACAAACACGACATTATAATCCCTCCCTAGCCGACAGTTTGCTAGAAATTCATCACGAAATTCTTGCTACCAAAGGCCCGCCCTTGGCAGACATTAGTGGCGTAGTATCCCGCATCGTTACTTACCTGCAAAGTTCTCAGCAGCAAATGGTGGCAATTAACCGCCAAACTCGCGATTTGTGGGAATTGGAAGGTCAAGCTTTGCGCGTCAGCCGCAATTTGAACGCCAACAAACTGCAAGCTTTTCTGCGGATGGCCCAGCGCGTAGACGAACGCGACACCTCAAATCCCACAGCTTCTTTGCAGGTGGCGGCTTTGTCGGAAACTTTGGGTCAATTGTTGGATTTGCCGGCTTTGCAACTGCGAAGGCTGCGGCTGGCGGGATTGCTGTTTCGAGTCGGCTTGGTTTCGGCGCCGAATGAGGTGTTCGATCGCACTTCCGATAAATTCGACCAAGGAACTCTATCATTTTGGCGCGATCGCAGTTTCATCGGTTCCCAACTCCTCCAAGCAATGCCGGAATTAGCACCAGTCGCCGAAATTGTCAAGCACAAACTCGAAAATTGGGACGGCAGCGGCAGGCCCGAGGGTTTGCGAGGTGAAGGGATACCCGTTGCTTCGCGGATTTTGGGTTTGGTCGCTTGTTTCCAAGACTTGACTCAACCGCGGGGCGATCGTCCGGCTTTGAGTTTGACAGAAGCTTTGGAAAAGTGCCGCGAACTGTCGGGTACTCGCTTCGATCCGGCTTTGGTGGAAACTCTCGGGAATGTCGTCAGACTCGCAGATATGGGTTTGATGGAGTTACCCACCCGCCCCAGCCAACTGCCTAATATCTGGTTGGAGGATTTGGGCGATCGCACGATCGCGGCAACTCCGGCATTGTAAAATAAGTTGGGTAATTCAGTGGACAGTTGACAGTGGACAGTGGACAGTTATTGTATGGTGCGTCAGGACTACGGATTTAGTACGAATTCCGCAACCTAATTTTCTGTTTACGGTGTGTACCCTAGTAATTGACAACTGCCAACTGACAACTGCCAACTGCCAACTGCCAACTGACTTATGACTTATGACTAAAAACTAATGACTCATGACCTCGAAGCCATACGCCAAGGCAAAATTCATATATTGGCCGGCATAGATTTAGCCGGCGCAAACTTAGCGGGAGCCGATCTCGCAGGTGCCGACTTATCTCAAGCCAACTTAACAGGAGCTAATCTCACCGGTGCTAACTTGCAGCGGGCGGTGCTGCGAGCAAACCTCCGCGGCGCAGACTTGAGCGGTGCTGACTTGCGCGGGGCTGATTTTCGGAATGCTGACTTGCGCGGTGCTTCTTTTGCTAATGCTTTAGTCCGCGATGCAAGTTTTGGGGGTGCTTTTTTGACGGCGGCCTCGATCGGCAATTTGGACTTGAGCGGTGTCGATTTGCGGGGAGCCGATTTGCGGGGTGCTAATTTGGCTCGCGCCATCTTGCAGCAGGCAGATTTGAGCAATGCCAATTTGTCCGGCGCAGACTTGTCGGGAGCTGATTTAGAAGAAGCTATCCTGAATGGAGCCGTACTGCGCGGTGCTAACCTGACGGGGGCTAATTTGCTCTGTGCTGCGATCGAACATACCGTCTGGGATGGAGCTTTGCTCGATCGCGCTTGTCTCCAAGGCACGCCCCTGAGTCCTTAAATTTCCAAAATGTTACTTTCAAGGCAGACAAAAAACAACTTCTGCTTATAAAGTGAATAAGCACAAGCTATTTTAACATTTCTTAATGAGAGGCTATAATAGCGACTGTAGATCAGCAAACGAATAAATGGTAGCAGCTTTGTTTAGCGGTACATCCTTTCAAGGTCAAAGTGGCGATCGCCTTGTCAGCAAAGTAGCAGGAGCTGCGATCGCAGCCTTATTCAAACGTTCTGAAAAGGCAGAAGCCAACATCCGAGTCGAACCTGTAGCCAAACTCTTGCAGGGAAGCATCGACGGTTTCGACTTCGTTGGCAAAGGTATGTTGATGTATAACGGCCTGCGTATAGAAGTGATGGAACTCTACTTGCAAGCACTCTCCATTGATTTTGGGGCGATTTTTGCAGGTCAAGTCAAATTGCGGCAGCCTACCCAGGCAAATATGCGAGTAGTCTTAAGCCGATCGGATTTAACCACCTCATTCAATACACCTTTTGTAGTTGAAAAACTCCAAAAGCTGAAATACCAAGAGCAATCTCTGTACTTTCAAAACACTGAAGTCAGCTTCGGAACAGACAAATCAATTCGGCTTCAGTCCGAGATTACGATCGGCCAGGACAGCGAACCAGTCAAAATAGATATTACAGCTCAATTGCAAGTAGAAGACCGGCGCAAAATCCAATTTGTCAGCGTTACTTACGGCGGTGACGGGCAAGCAGTAGACTTGGCTCAAGCTATAATTGCCCACGTAAATAACTTGCTAGACTTAGACAAATTTGCTTTAGAGGGCACTCAACTGCGAGTAGACCGCTGTCGAGTTCAAAACGACGAGCTGGTTTTTTACGGCTGGGCTGGCATCGAACAGTTCCCCAAAGGCAAGCGCTAAGCCTCAGCGTGCTGAGCTTAGCCGACCAATCAGATTAGTGGGAAAAATTTTATAGCTTAACAAAACTACCCGCCCCGGCGGGTTTTGCTATTTTAGCCACAGTTTTTCAGCTATGGCGTTGCTAGCCTAAAGTCTCTCTGTATTCCGGCGTATTTCCAGAACTAATCTGTCGCGGATTTAATATGTCAGCAACTGCTGACTTAAATTATTTTGAGCGAGAATTCATAGCGCGCCATCAAGCTTAAATTTAAGTGCAACAGAACTTATACAACGCATAATATGCGGACTAATTGTTAAGTACGTTGTTACACTTCGGCGCTGTTTATATGAAAGAGCGCTGAAGCGCAACTACGTACCTGTGCAAAGTAGCTTATTCACGGAGATTCTAGATATCTGCTCAAAATCAGCACTCAGGTTGAGGCGATCGCCCAAATAGTCTTGATAAACTTAGAGTGTCTTGGAGACAGAAACCGGGTTTGAGAGACAAAATTCTCTGGTGGGGCGATCGCAAAGATGGGAGAACCCGGTAAATAAGAGTCGCAAGGACGCAAGTCCTATTACAAAATAAATAACCCATAAAGAGGAAAAATGCTTGGATTTTATTTATTTGGTCTCTACCTCGCAGTCTTGTCCGTGTTTGCCGGGCCCAGCCGCCGCAGCCCGGATAAATGGTGGGTAGAAATCATCACAGATTTTCCCTACTGTACCTACTATTTTGGCCCCTTCGACACCGACAAAGAAGCCTCCAGCCACACTCCAGGCTACATCGAAGACTTGGAAAGCGAGGGAGCCAAAAGACTTAGCATCCGCATCAAACGGTGTCATCCTTCCGATCTCACCATCTGCGAAAGTGAATTCTCAGAGGGTATTGCTGCTTAATAATTTTGATAGTTCAGACTGCCGAAACCGGGTTTTTTGACTGAAATACTCCCTCTATCGTGAGAAGTATCAGTTAAACATCTCGGTTTTTCCGCGTCAATAGTTCGTCATATCATATGTCGATACCATAACAAAAAAGGTTCGTAGTGCGGACTTCAGTCCGCAGCCAAAGAGCGGACTGAAGTCCGCGCTACGAACAAAAACGGTTTGTAGTGCGGACTTCAGTCCGCAGCCAGAGAGCGGACTGAAGTCCGCGCTACCAACAAAACTGTACAGATATCCGTTCTGTGTGACTTTTCAATTATCTAAAAAGAGAAATAGAAATCGGAAGAAGCAAGGCGAAATCTTCCGCAACGATTTCAGCAATTAAAAACTTCCTCATCGTCGGGCGTGGTTGGTATAACTCAAGCCTCAACAATAAAATTAAGCATCGTTTGATTCTAGTTCTTGCTTTGCGGATTTTTTGGTAGATGTCATTAAAACTCAGCCTCTTCTCCACCAAAATGCTGATGTTAGCCAGCATTGACTCTCAACAATTACGACCGTTAAATCAGCACTGAGGACGAGTCGATCGAGCTATTTGTCCTGCTAACTTAAGGACAGTAAAAACTACTTGACTGCGGGGACACCTACTATGTTTGGACTTTATATATTCAGTATGTACGTCGCTGCTTTCTGGATACTCACTCAACCGATTGGCGGCAGTAGAGGTCGCGAGTGGTGGGTAGAAGTTGACACAGATTCACCCAAACGCACCTATTACTTTGGTCCTTACGAAAGCAAGGATGAAGCTTCTAATAATACCAACGGCTACATCAAAGACTTGGAGAAGAAAGGAGCTAAAAAAATTAGCATTAACATCAAGCAAGGTCGCCAACCAAGTCAGCTAAGAGCTACTGATGAGTAATGCCATTTTTTCAAAATCATGCAATGCCTTCAACAGTTGATAGTTGACTCCCAGAGAGCGATCTTTACCTAGAAGTCGGAGGATTGGAGTAATGAATAGTCTGATTTTAATTTCTGCCTCAAAGGCGGGCGGGTTTTCAACCAATTCTTTCTGGTAAGTGAGCGGGTGTGGCTCCATCCTTCAATCTCTGGCATTTCAACTACAATCTAATAGCAACCCACCTTAGGAATGAGAATTAAATAACTTACAATTTTTATTGTTCTTGTGGGATGGGCGTCCCGCCCGTCCTATCTGGACGGGCGGGACGCCCATCCCACAAATAGGTGTAAATTATTTAATTCCCGATCCTTACACATTGGGTGGACTAAACAGCCCGGACGTTCATTCCGCCCAACAATTTTCTTGTCGCCAGCTTTTTTTAAAGGTATAATATAAAGTTAGGTGTAAGCTAGGTGTCACGAGTCAATTCGTAGAGTGCGCCGCCATTCTTAAATCTCTGGCATTTCACCTACAATCTAATAGCGACGCACCTTACCGATTGGGTGAACTAAACAAACCCAACATTTTTTTGTAGCAACCTTTTTTCTAAACGGTATTAGCCGATCGCACCAGTAGTTGCTTTTGATATTGAAGATTAAAGCCCCATCTGGTTTAAAGTGCTGCGGGGATTAAAAGTGCGATTAGCCTTGATTTTTTCGTAGCATTCGCGTTCTACAGCGGTTAGTTCTTTCGGTGGGACGATCGCAACTTTGACCAACAAATCCGTGCGTTCGTCTTTCTTCGGTTTCGGCCATCCCTTCCCCCGCAACCGCAAAGACTGACCGGATCGCATTCCCGCCGGAAATTTTACAGTTATCATACCTTCAGGCGCCGGCAGTTCAATAGAAGCTCCCAAAACCGCTTCATCGGGAGTTATCGGCACTTCGCAGATCAAATTCTCTCCCTCAAACTGAAAGAAAGCGTGAGGTAAAACTTCTAACTTCAGGTACAAATCTCCCTGCTGCTTCGTGTACGGGTCAATTTGACCTTTGCCTTTCACTCGAATTTTGCTGCCGGTTTTCACTCCCGCAGGAATCGAAACCTCACCAGTAGCAACTCGCTTGGAAGTTCCCCGAAATGCTTCCCCCAGAGTCAGCGAAATTGTCACCTCAGTGTCGCGAGTACCTCCGGCGCTGCGGTTCTCGTAGCCAGCGAAATCTTCAAATCCGCCAAAACCAGTAGGCCCGCCGGTGCCGGTGCGCTGGCTGCTGTAATTCCACTTGCTGCTGCGGCTGCTACTACTACCTCCACTGCTAGCTGCGCGCCCCAGCAAGGCATTAATAAATTCGTCAAAACTGCCGTACTGGCTGAAGTCAACGCCACCAAAGTCTACATTCGTAGCGCCCCCGCCCGGCCATCCGCTGGGAGTTGCCGCCGCTTGCTTCCAGTATTGGCCGTATTGGTCGTATTTTTTGCGTTTTTCTGGATCTGAAAGCACTTCGTAAGCTTCGTTTACTTCTTTAAAACGAGCTTCGGCTTCTTTGTTCCCCGGATTCATATCCGGGTGATATTTCCGGGCTAGTTTGCGAAAAGTTTTTTTTATTTCATCAGCGCTGGCGGTTTTGTTGAGTCCCAAAATAGCGTAATAGTCTTTAAAATCTGTTGCAGCCATTAAGTAATCCTCTCTTTATTAGTTATTAGTTGTTAGTTGTTAGTTGTTAGTTGTTAGTTGTTAGAAAGAATAAATCCCAAATTAGCAGGATGGCGAGTTATAGCAACCACGCCTGACGGTGAGGACGTTCTCGCGTTGCACCTCTTCCTTCTTCCTTCTTCCTTCTTCCTTCTTCCTTCTTCCTTCTTCCTTCTTCAAATTATAGGTTATCAAAGTTTTGGACTCGATCGAGTTCGGTTGTTGCTTGCGGGACATCGCAATTTCCGCACCCCGCTGCTGTTGGAGATTTTGAGGAGTGCTACGTCTTCGCGATTTTGGTGTGGCTGCGATAGCTGAGGCGAACCCGGGAAAGCTGCTGCGGTTGTGGGCGCGATCGCCCGTTGGGTTGACTGCCACTGACGATCGATCTTTTTTTTACGGTGCGCCGTGCGATGGCTACGCCCCGGCTTACGCCTACGAACTTTTCTTTCTTTAGCTTTTCGCTCAATGCAAATCCTAGCAGGTTCTCATCAGCAACTCCCGTTCAATCTGCCGCCTTAATTTTGAGAATATTTTACCATAAAGCGTACATTAATTCAACAACCCTTCTGTATATTTTTTTCTTACCCTACTGGTGCTATACTTTTTTATTTTAACAGCACATCTATAGCTTTAAGTCACAAAATATACCAGAATCTATCTGCTGTCTGTTAACTAGAACACACACTTTGAAAAAAATTAAGATAAAATGGTAGCTCAATAACTTGTTAACGTTACGAGGGTGATAACATCATGAATTATTTGCTAAGTTGGCCTTGCGGCTGCTGCGACGATTGGAAAGATAGTTCCGAAAGTTGTGTGATGCTAAGAAACGGGCAGCGCATTTGTCAGTCGTGCTACGATCGCAAATACAAGAATCAGAAGCAATCCGCCAGACGCAGGCGATCGAACATACGCGTATCACCGCAGACCGTAACAGAGACTGTTCCTTATTAATGCGCCTGAGTTTGAATGAAGCCAAATATTTCGACAGCCTTGCACCAACAGTTGCAATTAATAATGAAGTAAAAAAAATATTTTCTTCATCAGTCATCAGTCATCGGTCATTGGTTATCTGTCACTAATTTATTTATTTATCATCAGTCACTGGCTGGCAGATAACAGATTTTAACTTAAAAAACTAATGACTGACGACTAATGACTAATGACTAATAACTAAATGATAGTTCCATCAGGAATCGTGGCGTTTTTCAGAACTACGACAATGCCGCTGCGGATGTAAAAACCTTGGCTCTCGCGGTTGGCTTCTTCCACTCGGTCTTTATTAATGATTTGAACGTTCCGGCCGATGCGGGCATTTTTGTCCACAATCGCGCGACGAATTGTAGTATCTGCACCGATACCGAGGGCGACGCCACCGTGGTCTAAACTCGAATGCCGTTCCGCGTCGGGTTCGTAGAAGTCAGCACCCATAAGCAGGCTATCTTGAATCGTACATCCAGCTTCAATGCGCGCTCGAACTCCCAACACAGAATGGTCAATGCGGCACTGTTTGAGAATGCAGCCTTCAGCAATAATTGATTCCGTCACGTGAGTATCTAAAAGCTTAGTCGGCGGCAAGAAACGCGGGCGAGTATAAATCGGCGCATTTTCATCGTAGAAACTGAAAGGAGGCTTAGGCTGTTTTGTCAGCGCCAAGTTAGCATCATAAAAAGCCTCAATCGTTCCGATATCTTCCCAATAATCGTCAAACAAATAAGCTTGAACGTTGTGGTCTTTTGAAGAATTCGGAATAATCTCTTTACCAAAATCAGTTTGGTTGGGAGATTCTTTCAGGAGTTTAATCAGAACTTCTTTTTTGAAGACGTAAATCCCCATCGAAGCAATGTAAGGACTTTCCTGAGCCTGCTGCGCTGTCAGTCCCAGTTTAGTAGTATCCACCTGCATTTGTTTGAGCGCATCGCCTTTTGGCTTTTCGCTGAAAGAAATAATGCGGCCGTTGTCGTCGATTTTCATCAAACCAAAATCTGAGGCCCGCTTCTCGTCCATCGGCAAAACGGAGAGGGTGATATCGGCATTGGTTTCGCGGTGTCTATCCACAAACTTTTGGTAGTCCATGCGGTAGAGGTGGTCGCCTGACAGAATCAAGTATTCGTCAACGTCCCACTGTTCTAGCAGCGAAAGATATTGGCGAACTGCATCCGCTGTCCCTTGAAACCAGTTGGGGTTTTCCTGAGTTTGCTGGGCGGCGAGTACCTCGACAAATCCCTCGGTGAAGCCAGAAAACTGGTAAGTGCGAGAGATGTGCCGGTTGAGGGATGCCGAGTTGAATTGGGTGAGGACGTAAATTTTGACTATTTGCGAGTTGATGCAGTTGCTCACAGGAATATCGATGAGGCGATATTTACCTGCGAGGGGAACTGCGGGTTTGGCTCGCAGTTTGGTTAGGGGGTAAAGGCGGGTGCCGACACCGCCACCGAGGATGATGGCTAAGACTTTTTTCAAGGAACTTTCTCCCTAGGATCTATGAACTCTCCAAGTCCAGTGTCGGATGGTGAGGGCTTCTTGACAAGGGGGGGAGCGAGGAAGTTTTGAGTTAGGAGTTCAGTCGCTGGCGCTGAAACCGGGTTGTTTAATCCAAATACTTCGTTCAAACCCTCAACAAAACTTAAAAAACGAGGTTTATGAGAGTTGGAGTGCGTCCGGGACTGGTGTTATGAGTTTTGAGTTGTGAGTTAAAATACTCATCGATCAATCATGGATATTTAAAAAAGTTGGCAGTTTTGAGTTGAAATACCTATCAATAAATAAGGGCTGTTTAATGAAAGAATCAGGTTAGGGCTAGAATCAGTTGTCAATTTTGTGAGATAGACTGCAAATTTGTGTGATATTTTGCGATCGGTCGATCGACAAAACTCGATCGAGCGTCTATTCTCTACCAAAAGCTAGATCTCCTAGAAACATCTGCTAATGTAGCCTAAGCCGTAAAAGACAGGAAAATTGTATGCAAATCCAAACGCCGGACTGGGTTAAACACGCGGTATTCTACCAAATATTCCCCGATCGCTTCGCTAAAAGCAAACAGCCGCGCAAACGCCTGCTGCAAAACTTCATCTGGGAAGAATGGCACGAAATCCCCACCCTCCAAGGCTACAAAGGCGGCGACTTGTGGGGCGTGATGGAACAGCTAGACTACCTGCAAGACTTAGGCATTAACGCAATTTATTTCACCCCGATATTTCAGTCGGCCTGCAATCACCGCTACCACACCCACGACTACTATCAAGTCGATCCGATGTTGGGTGGCAATCCAGCGTTTAAAGAGCTTCTAGACGCTGCCCACGCTCGCAACATCAAAATCGTCCTCGACGGCGTATTCAACCACGCCAGCCGCGGCTTTTTCTTCTTTCACGATATCCTCGAAAACGGCCCCCATTCTCCTTGGGTAGATTGGTTTAAAATAGAAGGCTGGCCGCTATCTGCCTACGACGGTAATTTTCCTGCTAATTACGCAGGTTGGGATGGCAATCGAGCCTTGCCGGAATTCAATCACGACAATCCAGAAGTGCGAGAATACATCATGGAAATTGCCGAATACTGGATTAAATTCGGCATTGATGGCTGGCGGCTAGATGTTCCTTTTGAAATTAAAACTCCCGGATTTTGGCAAGAATTTCGAGAGCGAGTCAAAGCAATTAATCCCGAAGCTTACATTGTCGGCGAAGTTTGGGAAGATGCGAGAGAATGGCTAGACGGCAGTCAATTTGACGGAGTGATGAATTATCTGTTTGCGGCGCCGACTATTGCTTTTGCAGCGGGCGACCGAGTAGATTTAGCTCAAATTGAAGGTCGTTCTTACCATCCATATCCGCCGCTGTTTGCTCAAGAGTACGGCGACAAAATCCAGCACGTTTTGGAACTGTACCCGTGGCCGATACAGCTAACTCAACTTAATTTGTTGGCGAGTCACGATACAGCCCGGTTGATCTCAATTGCTGGAGGCGATAAAGCTAGCGTAGAACTAGCTAATTTGCTGCTGTTAACTTTTCCTGGAGCTCCCAGCATTTACTACGGCGATGAAGTTGGTTTACCGGGTGCCCTCGATCCCGATTCTCGCCGCGGTTTTCCCTTAGAAGCTCACTGGGAACTTGAGGTTTTAGATTACCACAAGCAGTTGATAGCTTTGCGGCACAAATACGCTGCCCTCCGCACCGGAGACTACCAAATTATATTTGCTGAGGGAACGGTTTACGTTTTTGCCCGAATTTTGGGGGATGAGGAAATAGTTGTTGCTGTCAATGTAGCGACTGAAGAGGCAAATGTTAGTTTTGAAGCAGCTACTTTGAAATCTCCTCACGAGAAATTGCTGTTTGGTAAAGGTGAGTTTGTTTGGAAAGGTGAAGGGGAAACTCGGCAGTTAGAATTGATGCTGCCGGCGCGATCGGGCTTGATTTTAGGTTCGGATAATTAGTTTAAAATGTCCGCTAAGGTGCAAGGCGCGGATTGCTTTGTTAAGATAGGTTTGTAGTGAGGACTTTAGTCCGCAATCAGAGGACTTTAGTCCCCATTATACCTCTTGCAAAAGTCATTTTAATCAAATTTTGGAACGGGCAAGATGCCCGTTCCACAAGCAAAAATGGTAGCTGTTCAGGAGGGGGTACGAAGTTGATGGGTTTGAGGTGCCATCAGACCTGAAAAATTGAAGAAATAGGTCTAAACTACCTGGTTGAAATGGCTGGAATCCGCACGATCTCGTTACCCCTCTGAACAGTTACCACGGTGCAAGGAATTTTTTGGTTTTAAAACTGGGGACATGGTACAAGCAACTTTGCCCGCAGGAAAATTTGCGGGTACTCATAGAGGCAGGCTGATTGTCAGAGCGAGTGGAGTTTTTGAAATGATGTGTGCCACAGGAAAAGTCAGTCCAGTTCGTTACAAATACTGTAGGGCAATACACCGCAATGATGGCTATATGTATGCGTTTTCCGCTATTGAGAGAGTGAATTGGCAATTAGAGGCGTAGCGATCGACCTTTTTGGCTTATCTTGGGGTGACATCCTCGCCTTTGCCCAAAAACTGCTGGAGAATCTCTCCGGGATCTCTGTCCCAGGTATCGATATGTTGGTAAATTAAGCCCTCTGGATCCAGCTTGTATGTAGAATAGCCGTTGAAGAAGATCCGAGCTTTCCAGGGTACGCGCAGTATCCCGCGAACAGTCCAAGTTGCCACAATAGTATCAGGGGCTGTCTGACTTACGTCGTGCAGGTCGAAGTAAATCTCGGTGAAAAATAGCTGCCCGTGAAATCGCAGAGTCCAAAAGATAATGCGATAGTTGATTTTTCCTTTAAATTTGTTAACAGGGTCTTGAAAAAAAACATCTTTTGTGTAGATGTCGTAGGAAATGTCTTTCTCAAAAAGCGTCGGGAGATCTGCTTTGAGGATATCTACTATTTGTTTGGCTTGCATTTGATATTATTTGAGAGCGCTGGAGCTACCACCTTGTGACAGTATTATCTGTAAGTTCAAATGGATAATCTCGATCGACAACAAGAGCATCCAAAACTTGATAAATCTAATTATATTGTCCGATCCCGCCTTTGGGCCGATCGGGACTTGTGACATCGAAACCTTGGCACAGATTTGACTGAACACCCCCACTCATCTGACATTCTCGCAGAAATCAACGGCGGCAAGCTGTTGATGGTAGATAGCCGTCGCCGAAACGGTCTAATTTTGATTAAAGGCTTCCATGCGGAGTTTGCCGGGCCTGGTGCTGCCGTTGGAGGTGCTTTTGATGCTGACTCGCAGCAGGCGATTCCTGTGGGGGATTTTTGTTTTGTTTGCCCTCTATCTCCCGCAGAAAGACAGAAAGCTTTCGGAATTAGGCGGCATTGGGTGCGGTTAACGGAACAGTTAACGGCAAAGTCTGTAGCTGCGGAACGCGCACAAATGATTTTAACTCAGTTTGAACAATATTTTGATTTGGAAACGGTGGCACAAATTCCCGATCGAGCTTTGGCACTTTTAGTAGGCGTATTTCCCCAAACCATTCGCGCGGCGCGACAGATTGATAATTAAAAATTACATATATCCTGTCCGGCAAAATAATCCCGATAAGTTCGATCGTTCGGACTTCAGTTCTCTCTCGTTTCCTGAGGACTGAAGTCCGAACGATCGAACCAATTTGTTAATAAGTCAAAATCGCAGCGAGGCGATCGCAAGTTCGCACATTTTCGTCGGGAGTACCCACGGTAATTCGCAAACCTCCGCCTGTGTGGCGAATTAAAGTACCTTGAGCTTTTAGCTGCTGCATGATTTGTTGGTGTTTTTGTTCTGCCGATTCGCCCTCAGCAGCTTTCACCCGCAGGTAAAGGAAGTTAGCTGCACTCGGCCAAACTTGCAGTTTTTGATGCTGAGTTAGCGCTGCAATTAATTTGGCTCTTTCTGAGATAGTTTCAGGAATTACTGCTAGCAATAACTGCCGCTGGGCGAGGGCAAACTCTGCTGCTGTTTGCGAGAAACTGGGAAGGTTGTAGGGGAGGCGGATTTTTTCTAAGGTGGCTGTGAGTTCGGGATGGGCGATCGCATATCCGACTCTCATTGACGCTAGGCGAAATGCTTTGGAAAATGTTCGCAAAATTATCCAATTCGGATGTTGGTGCAATCTGTCGGCTAAGGTATTTTGGCTGAATTCAAAATAGGCTTCGTCAATTACTACTAAGATATTTTCGGGCAAACTTGACAGCCATTCTATTTCATTGATTGTTAAAGCATTGGCTGTGGGGGAGTTGGGATGGACGACAAAGACGATGCGGACGGGGGGATTTTGATTTTGGTCTATCGCCCTTTTAGCTGCATTGATGTCGATCGCAAAGTTATCTTCTCGGCGCCGGGCACTGACAACGGGAATCCCCAGGGTGGTGGCGGTAATTCCGTACATGGAAAAGGTGGGATTGGCGACGAAAATTGAGCCTGCGCCGCCCAAGCAAGTAGCGATTAAGAGCGATCGAATTAGTTCGTCGGAACCGTTGCCGACTGAAATATTGTCGGCTGTAATAGCTGTTTTTGGCTCTGGAACCCCCCCTAGCCCCCCCTTGTTAAGGGGGGGGACATGAATAGATTCTGCCCCTAGCCCCCCCTTTTTAAGGGGGGGGACATGAATAGATTCAGCGATCGATTCGTTGACGTATTGGGCGATCGCTTCTTTGAGTGCTGCGTGCCCTCCGTCGGGATAGCGATTTGTCTCAATTAGCTGCTGGTAATTCCAAGCTAGCTTTTGCTTTAATTCCGCTGGTAAGTCGTAGGGGCATTCGTTGGTGTCTAGGCGATCGAGTACAATTTCCGAGTGCGCTGATTCTCCTGAAGCGCCGCCCGGATGGGGAGTGTATGCGGTAAGTTCGGCTAAGTCTTTGCGGATAAAGGGAAGCATGGTATGATTTTTGCTCTGAGATTGTAGATTTTATAATTACGATTTGGTTGGTCACTATTAGGATAATTAGTCATTAGTTTATGATGTCTAGCGTATAAATCCTTGATTGTCATCAATAACTAATAAGCTAATGACTAATGACCAATGACTAATGACTATTTTAATCGCGCCACAAAGCAATTCCGCCCAACAAACCGCTGACATTCGGTACTATTTTAACTTGTGGCGGTAAATCAAAAGCAATTTTTTTGGTATTGCCGCCGCCGATGTAAAGGCGATCGCAATTAAAGAGATTTTGCAGGAAGACGAGGGCTCTTTCCAGACGGCGGTTCCATCTTTTGGGGCCGACTGTATCTAAGGCGGCTCGCCCTAATTGCTGTTCGTAAGTTTCCCCTTTGCGAAACGGGTGATGTCCTAATTCTAGATTGGGTACCAAGATACCATCGACAAACAAACCAGAACCGAAACCGGTGCCGAGAGTAATTACTAATTCTACTCCCGTTCCAGCAATTGATCCCAATCCTTGAATGTCAGCATCGTTAGCCACTCGCACAGGTTTTCCCAATCGATCTTTGAGAGTAGTTGCTAGGTCAAAATCGATCCAAGATGGATCTAAATTGACTGCGGTTTTGATAATACCGCGGGACACGACGCCGGGAAAACCGACGGATACTCGGTCAAATTCGCCTTGTCCGCTGGCCAAAGAGGCTATGGTTTCCAGTATCGGTTCCGGCTTCGGCGGTTGAGGCGTTTCTAAACGGCTGCGTTCCGTTTGGGGTTCACCTTCAGCGTCCAAAACCATAACTTTGATGCCACTTCCGCCAATGTCAACGGCTAAGGTGCGAGTCGATTTATCTTGTTCAGTCATTTGATTTTTGAAACTTGCAAGTTGGTGAGTAGACTTGAGATTTTAGACTTGAGATTTTAGATTTACTCCACACAGGAATCTTGGAGTTTAAACGTTGTCTAAAATTTTTGTTTTTCACGACTTAAGTCGGAGGATTGTATCCATTTTTGGGGATTGTCAAATTTTAATTTTTGAATTTGCAAAAGTTTTGCATTGCTTCCCAAATTTCCGCTAGGACATTTCCCAAAGAATGATCGTCCTCTAGTTCGATTAGTTTCACCCAGGGACGATGCTCTGAAAAACTTCTGCTAGCTTGAATCGGTACGATCGTATCATGCTTGCCGTGCAGAATTAACGTCGGGACTGAGCGCATTAATTTTTCTTCAGGGTATTGAGCCATATCTGTCACAAATTCATAATTCAACGGCAAATAGCGCTGTTCGCCGTAGTGGTAAACTGGCAAATATTTCTCAGACTGCCACTTTTCTAACTGTTGCTGTCCCAACTGTGGCAACCAATGGGAGAGAAATTGAAAAGCCGGTGCTAACAAAACTATTTGTTTTATTGATAATTGTCGCTGGGCCAGCCAAGCCGCTGTCAGCCCGCCAAAACTCGACCCAATGATGGTAACTTCCCCTAAATTTTTTACATTTTCTACAGATTCGGAGGATTGGGCTTGCAGAAATTCTGTTTCTATTTGGTCTAATTGGCGCGTGAGAGTGAGGCGCGAAAAATCCTTGTGATTGAGATCGGGAGTTTTGAGGTCAATTCCTAGGGAATAAAAGCGATCGCGGAAATATTTAGCCTTAGTTGAATCTGGACTTGACGCAAATCCGTGTAAATAAATGTAACTAGAATCGTTTTGTAGATTCATCCAGAAAATTTGATGAGATTTACCAACTAATTATTTTAACTTAAATTATCGAACTGGCGAGTGCACACCCGACAAGTTTATTTTTTAGTAGGGTGTGCAGTCGGTAGCGGTGTAGATTATTGGGATTTTTGGCTGTTTTGTTTCCGGGTTTTAGCAGCTTCCCTGCGCTGCTGCATCATTTGCGAGAACTGGCTGCGCTGTTCGGGTGTCAGCACTTCTCGCATGGCTAATGTACTTTCAAATTGTACCTCTTCTAACTGCTGCCTCAATCCCATGATTTGGCGGTGTTTGTCGCGCATTTGGCCGACATTTGCCGTCGTACCCGACATCATTGTTTCCAATTCTTGTCTGGCTTGGCGGATTGCTTGCATTCGCTGAGAAACTTGGTCTTTGTAGCGATCGCGAACAGCCTGCATTTTCTGCTTTTGATCGGCGCTTAAATTTAGTTTGTCAAACAGCCCGTTCTCTTTGCCACCAGCTCGATTGGGACGCTGGTTTTGGGCAATTGTTTCCGGTTGAGCGGGGCTGGGAGCGGCGGTTGCAGCGGCTGTAGTACCGAGGGTTAACATTAAAACTGCCATAGCCGAAAATTGGCGCATTGACATGAAAAATTACCTCTTTAAGATTAGTTAATTTGTTGGCGGTTCGGTGTCAGCAGTAACAGGGAAATCAAATAAATCTGTTTGTGGGCGATCGCTCATAGTTGCCGTGCGGGAATCGTTCAATACACCCTCCCAATTATTGACCAGAAATGCTTCCAAGTGAGCCGCTTCATCCGCCTGTAATTGTGCGGTAACTAGGACGCGATAGCCCGAAGCAAAAACTAGCAGGCCAGCGAAGATTGCAGCCGGAAAACCCCACTTGGGAAAACCGAGGAATTTTGAGCTTTTACTAGACTCTGTAAATCGCAAATAGCCGAGACCATTTAGCTCTCTCGCCCTGTCATTCCTATCTATTGCTGCTAAAACTCTTTGCTCAAGATCGGGGGTAGCATCCGGAACTTTTGGGCTATTTTGCTTCAAGAAATTCACTAATCTTTTGTCGCTATTTTCATCGTTCACAGTTCGTCTACCCCCTGTTTTTGCAAAAATTGTCGCATGGCATTTCGGGCATAAAACACGCGAGATTTAACAGTTCCCGCTGGCATTCCCAGGATTTGGGCTACTTCTTTTTGCGGGATATCTTCTAAGTCGTGCAGCACCAAAACAGTGCGGTGTTCAAAGCTCAATTGCTCCAGTCCTCGCTGCACTAAATCTTGATAGTGCAACTGCATCAAGTCTGATGTGTTATTATTGGGAATAACGCGATCCATTGTTTCTTGATTTTTGAGTTGGGAGTCAAAAGAATGCTGTTTGGCAAATGCTTTTCTTTGGTCGGATGCCACGTTCCAAGTGATGCGATACAACCAAGTTGAAAAGTTTTCCTGTTGTTTGAGTTTGGGTAATCCTTTCCAGACTCGCAGAAATACTTCTTGGGTTAAGTCGTCTAGAAGTGATGAACCGCAGAGTTGGTAAAGGGTTGACCTGACTTTTTGTTGGTAGCGCCCGTAAAGGTGACGAAAGCAAGTGCGATCGCCCTTTAAGCATTTATCAACTAAGTCGGAGTCGGAACAATCATCGATTAAAACATTGGCTGGCACACCTAACACCTGTGAAGTATCCCTCACCTGTTCGTTATCTGAGGGGTTTAGACAGGACAAGTTCAAAAAAGGTTCAATTTGTTTAAAATATTATTTTGAGCATGAATCCGCTTAGAAGGTCAGTAACAGGCAAGATGCCTGTGCCACAAAATTAACAGGCAAGATGCCTGTGCCACAAAAAACAGGCAAGATGCCTGTGCCACAACAGATAAACTCTCTTGTGGAACGGGCATCTTGCCCGTTTTTCATAATTATGAAATACCCTATTTATCGCAGAGTCACAAACTCTTCAGCAGTCGAGGGGTGAATACCGATCGTCGAATCGAAATCTTTCTTGGTAGCTCCCATATTAACGGCGATCGCCATTCCTTGAATAATCTCGCCCGCGTCTTTCCCAACCATGTGCACGCCCAAAACTTTGTCAGTATTAGTTTCAACAACTAACTTGACAAAAGTCTTTTCATCTGCACCTGTCAAAGCGTGAAACATCGGCCGAAACTTGGCTGTGTAGCACTTAATTGAGTCGGGAAATTTAGCTTTGGCTTGTTCTTCAGTTAAGCCGACTGTAGCAGCTTCCGGCTGGGAAAATACGGCTGATGCGACATTTTCGTAACTAATTGCTCTCGGATTGTTGCCAAATTCCGTATCTGCAAAAGCGCGTCCTTCGGCGATCGCAATTGGCGTTAGATTAATCCGGTTGGTGCAATCTCCGACAGCAAAAATGTGCGGTTGATTGGTGCGGCTGTCTTTGGTAACTGCGATCGCACCTTTCTCGGTTTCAACTCCGGCATTCTCCAAAGCCAGTTTTTCCAAATTGGGCGATCGTCCGGTAGCGCACAAAACTGCGTCTACTGTCAAGGTTTCTTCAGATTTTCCCCACAATTTTAACTTTAAGCCTTCAGGAGTTTTCTCTATCCATTCGATCGAGCTTCCTGTGACGAAATTGATGCCGTGTTTAACCATTCCTTCTTGGACGTTGGCGCGAAGTTCTTCGTCAAAGTAGTGCAAAATGCGATCGCGCCGGATGATTTGAGTTACTTCACTTCCCAAGCCATTCATGATGCAAGCAAATTCAACGCCGATGTAGCCGCCGCCCAAAATTGCCAACCGTTTCGGCTGCTCTTTTAACAAGAAGATTTCGCGGGAAGTGATCGCGTGTTCGATGCCAGGAATATCGATTCTGTGAGCTTCGCCGCCGACAGCAATTAAGATTTTAGCAGCGGTGTATTTTTTGTCACCAACTTCGACAGTGTGGGGGTCGATAAATTTGGCATATCCTGAGATTAATTCAACTCCGGCTTTTTCGAGGAAGCTGATGTGGAGTTTGCTGAGTCGTCGCACTTCTGTGTCTACAGTGGTGACGAGTTTTTCCCAGTTGAAGCTGGTTTCTACAGGGCTCCAACCGTAGCCGATCGCATCTTCGTACAGGTGCGAAAATGTTGAAGCGTACACCATGAGTTTTTTGGGTACACAGCCGCGAATGACGCAGGTGCCGCCTACTAAGTCATTTTCGGCGATCGCCACCTTCGCCCCGTAGGATGCCGCCCGCTTGGAACTCGCCAATCCGCCGGAGCCTGCACCTATCACAAACAAGTCGTAATCGTATGTCATAATTGTCGCTAGTTGCCTATCTCAGTTTTACGGTTTTTGTGCTTTACTTTTTTTAATGATATCTCAAAAAAAATTTCGTTTTTTAGAGGGAGATTGCTTTACTTTTTGCAGTTGACATGATATCATTTAATAATGGAAATATGTGCATTAAATTTAAAATTACTCACACTCCCATTATTAGAGTATAGCACAAGCAACTGGCAAAAAATATATAAAAATGTAACTATTTTTGGGTGGCCGCTAGGGCAGTTTTATTGCAGTCAAACAAATTAGGTACGTAGTTGCGCTTAAGCGCTCTTTATAATATTAGGAAAGAGTGCAAAGAGCATAACAACGTACATTAGCCCAAGCGCGAGCCGACCTTTGAGCTATACTTTTGGTAGTTTTATATTTCCTATCCTGATAATAAAACTATCCACCTCCTCGAAGTCACGGGGAGAGTTGGGGGAAGTCAAAAATTTACGACTCACTGAAAATTGCTATATTATAGAGATAAATTTATTTGTCGGGCTAGCTTTATGATTGATTGGCTTTTGCTGTGGGGAGTAACGCAAGGAGTCGGCATTCTCGTCAAACCCATCTTAGAAGAGTTGGCAGTAGACGGCGCGAAGGATTTAGTAAAAGATTTTTTTAAAGATTCCCTAAAAAACGTCTTATTTGGCGAAAAAGATCCGCGACAAGTCGCAGGGGGGAAAGCGCTGAAAAAGTTTTTGGAGTTAGTGCAACAGCAGTTAAAAATCAGCGGACTTTCCCCAGAACAGATTAAGCTGTATATTAAAGATGTTAAAAAGTTTATCGGCAACAAGTCAGTTAAGGAAATTTTGGGTAAGGCCTTTGAGAGCGATCGCGAATCCCTCGATGCAGAACTTCTCGAACAAACCTGGACTCAACTAGATTTAGCTGCTTTACCCGCCAGATTTAAGTGGCAAACCATCGCCAATCAGTATCTCGCCGAAGTTCAAGAAATTCTTTTTGACTCAAAAGACTTGCGGGATATCTTGAATGCTCAAAATCTGGACAGCATTCAGAAAAACACTCAAGAAATTGCTGGGATAATCCCCGATTTTGATTTGAGGCAATATCAAGAGGCTTTGTGCGAACGTTACAGCAATCTGGATTTAAGCAGCGTCGATAGCAATACCTACGATTATCGCGAAAAGCTGAAAGTTTGGCAAATCTTTATTTTCCAAGATGTGCGCTTAATTTACGAGTCATTTCTGCCGCAAGCTTACGAAATTCCCAAGGAACATCAACGGCGGTTGGAAGACAGCGATCGACTAGAGGCGATCGCACTTGAAAATTTAGAGAAATATCGACGCGGTTATTTTTCTCAGCCCATCGTATCCGTGGTAGATGTCATCAATGACAAGTCAAATTATCCCTACATTGTGATTTTAGGCGATCCGGGTTCGGGCAAATCTACTCTGTTACAATATTTAGCATTAACCTGGGCGCGATCGCCTTTAAATAGCGTAACATCTCTCCCGATTCCGCTGCTAATAGAATTGCGGATTTACATTCGCAACGTGGAATCAAAACATTGCCAGAATTTCCTGGAATTTTGCCATAAAGATTCCGGTTTTATTTGTGACTTGAATCAGCATCAATTGCACGAACAGCTTAAAGCCGGCGACGCTGTAGTGATGTTCGACGGATTAGATGAAATTTTCGATTCGGGGAAACGAGAAGATTTAATTACCGCGATTCATCGGTTTACCAACGAGTATCCGCGCGTGCGAGTGATTGTCACGTCTCGGATTATTGGTTACAAACCTCAACGGTTGCAAGATGCCCAGTTTCATCACTTTATCCTGCAAGACTTGAATCCGGCACAGATTCAGGATTTTGTGCACCGCTGGCATGAGTTGACTTTTGCTGATGCTAGGGAAAAAGTGCGAATTTGCGATCGGATGAAAAGAGCGCTAGAGTATTCATCAACAATTCAAGATTTAGCCGGAAATCCGTTATTGTTAACGATTATGGCAATTTTGAATCGCAGTCAAGAATTGCCAAGAGACAGGGCAGAACTTTACAATCAAGCTTCGCGGATATTGCTGTATCAATGGGATGTGGAAAGGTCTTTAGTAGAGGATAGCAGGCTCGATCCAAAAACGATTGATGCTAAAGACAAGCAAGAAATGCTGCGGCGAGTTGCTTGGGAAATGCAAGCAGCACCTGAAGGGTTGGCTGGCAATATTATTAGTGCGGGAGATTTGGAAGATATTCTGACAGCATATCTGAAGAATAAAGATTTTGACCAACCGAGAAATCGGGCGAAGTTAATCATTAATCAACTGCGAACTCGCAACTTTATTTTATGTTATTTGGGTGCGGATAGTTACGGATTTATACACCGGACTTTTTTGGAATATTTCTGTGCATCGCAAGTTGTGAATAGGGTTCAGGCTTTATAACTATCGCTGGATGAGTTGAAAGCAGAAGTTTTTGGCCCGCACTGGGATGATGAATCTTGGCAGGAAGTTTTGTGTTTGATTGCGGGATTGATTGCGGGAAAGTTGACAGGGGAATTGATTCAATTTTTGATTGAGCAAGATGGGGAAGCGCAAAAGTTTACAAATCTGTTTTTGGCGGCGAAGTGTTTGGATGAGGTGAGGGATAGAAAGGAGATTGCTGCCGTTGATAGTCAATTGCTGGAGCGATTAAAAGAGTTAACGAAGTACGATCTAAATTACCATTATCGGTTTTATGAAGAAGAGGCAGATTTAGTTAGGAAAATTCGCACTAAAGCAGTAAGTGCGATCGCCTTTACTTGGAAAGATGACCCGGAAACCTTACCTATCCTCAAACAATGGGCTCAATCTGACGATGATTTGGATGTGCGACGTACAGCAGTCCAAGAAATAGCACGGGGGTGGAAAGATGACCCAGAAACCTTGCCTATCCTCAAACAATGGGTTCAATCTGACGGTAATTTGGTTGTGCGAGGTACAGCAGTCCAAGAATTAGCACGGGGGTGGAAAGATGACCCGGAAACCTTACCTATCCTCAAACACTTGGCTCAATCTGACGGTAATTCGGTTGTGCGACAAGCAGCATTCCAAGAATTAGCACGGGGGTGGAAAGATGACCCGGAAACCTTACCTATCCTCAAACAATGCGCTCAATCTGACGATAATTGGGCTGTGCGACGTGTAGCAGTCAAAAAAATAGCACGGGGGTGGAAATATGACCCGGAAACCTTACCTTGGCTCAAACAATGCGCTCAATCTAACGATAATTCGACTGTGCGAGGTACAGCAGTCCAAGAATTAGCACGGGGGTGGAAAGATGACCCGGAAACGCTAGAAATTGTACGCGATCGCGACCAAAAACTCCGCGAATTTGCACAGCAAAAATTGGCTGAATTAGAAGGCAAATGAGCGATCGCCTTTATTAGCGATCGCCCTTTCTCCCTCAACTTCAACCTCATCAACCTGTAAACTTTCATTCCGCCGCCAAAACTCATCCAGCAACTGAAAAAAATACTCAAATCCCTCTTTTTCGTCCACTGAATAAAGCATGATAATTTTCGCCCAAGAATTCACAGACAGTACCTGAAACCGTTTCTGCAACCAAGGCTGAAACTCCCCATAAAACTCATTTTCCTGTTCAGTTGGCTCAATCCCAAATTCTCGCCTAGCTGTTTTATAGCCCGCCAAAAATACAAACAAATCGCTAACTGAAGCTTTCCCAATGTACATCCCCGGTCTAGCTTTAATCTTTTCTAGAATGTCAAATATTCCACTCATGCTTACCTCTAATTTTAGGGATTTATCGTTGGGTGGGGGCGGGTTTATGAGATTGTGAATTTTAGGCAATTATTGTCGGTGAACCCGCCCCTACAAGACCTGGCATTATATTGTAACGGAATCGATCGGAGTTAACATGATTCCATTTTACACTCTGCTACAATACCAACAGCAAAAAGTGCGATCGGTCTCAAAAATAGTATAATTAAACCTAGATAATTCTCGGAGACAACCACTATGCAAGTCACAACCGCAGAAATCATTTATCCATCCAGCGACGGTCAACCAATGGCAGAAAGCACAATTCAATACAAATTAATTGTCAAAATCAAAGAAGGTTGCGAATCGTTGTTCAAAAATGACCCAAACGTTTTTGTGGCCGCCGATTTACTCTGGTATCCAGTTGAAGGTAGACCAGACATTTCTCAAGCACCGGATACGATGGTAATATTTGGTAGACCAAAGGGCGAGCGGCCTTCCTATATGCAATTTCTCGAAGATAATATTGCTCCCCAAGTCGTTTTTGAGATTCGCTCCCACAACGATCGCCAAACTAAAATGAATAAAAAACTTTCATTTTACCAGCGTCATGGAGTTGAGGAATATTACCTTTACGATCCAGAAAGAAATGAGTTGGAAGGTTGGCAAAGAATTGAAGGTAATTTAGAAGTAATTGAGCCGATGGAGGGATGGATCAGTCCTAGATTGGGAGTACGATTTGAGTTGGGCGAGGATGGGCTAGAAATATATCAACCCGACGGAGAAGCATTCGTTTCTCCTGAAGAATTGAGAGAAGAAAGGGATTTTGAAAGACAGCGTGCCGAACAAGCAGTTCAAAGAGCCGAACGTTTAGCAGCAAAACTGCGCGAATTGAACATCGATCCCGATCGCATTTAAGCCACAAATTGTTTAATTTAGGACTTACTCACCAACACCACAGCAACCGGGTTTTTATCGTTTCTGCGCGCTCTAACGAATTATTTTCGTCAAAAAACCCGGTTTCTGACTACCCGTGCGTAAGTCCCGCAACCGTCCAAACATCGCCCTTCCACCCCCGAAAACCGCTCAGAAGTGTTAACTTAGTAGTAAGTTGTGTCGATCGCACATAAAAACAAATGCCTGAACTACAAACCGAGACCCACCAAGACCTCGACCTGCAAACCACCTCAAAACCCGTCATCCTCGGTCTCAAAGACGTAACCAAAGTCTACGGCATCGGCGACCTCGAAGTGCGCGCCCTCAACGGGATCAGCTTGACGGTAATGCAAGGAGAGTATTGCTCAATTATGGGCGCATCCGGTTCAGGCAAATCTACAGCTATGAATATTATCGGTTGTCTCGATCGACCTACGAGCGGCAGTTACTACCTAGACGGCGTAGATGTCGCCCAAATGCCCGAATCAGAATTAGCCGGAATTCGCAACTTAAAATTAGGTTTTGTCTTCCAACAATTTCATCTATTGGCTCAACTAACAGCATTAGAAAATGTCATGTTACCGATGGTTTATGCAGGCATTCCCTCATCAGAAAGACGCGAACGCGCAGAGGAAGCTTTAACCAAAGTAGGGCTGGAAAGTCGCATGAAAAACAAACCAAATCAACTATCAGGAGGACAGCAGCAGCGCGTAGCCATCGCCCGCGCAATTGTTAACCGTCCCGTGTTGTTGCTTGCAGATGAACCGACTGGTGCATTGGATACAAAAACTACTCAAGAAGTAATGGATATTTTTACAGAATTTAATGAAGCCGGCATGACTGTTGTGATGGTAACTCACGAACCGGAAGTTGCGCGACAAACTCGCCGGGTTGTTTGGTTCCGCGACGGTGAAGTTATTCATAATAATCTGAATCCGGCAGAACTTTCGCACGCGGTGTTTTAAGTATTTTAAACTAAAATAATAGTCTTCTTCAACCTGCGGAGGCAGGTTTTGTTTGTCTCGACGCGGTTTCAACCGCCGTGTCTTATTCAAACCTGCGGAGGCAGGTTTTGTTTGTCTCGACGCGGTTTCAACCGCCGTGTTTTCTTCAACCTGCGGAGGCAGGTTTTGTTTGTATAGACGCGGTTTCAACCGCCCGGTATTTTTGCGGTTTCAACCGCCGTGTCTTTTTACGGTTTCAACCGCCGTGTCTTTTTACGGTTTCAATCGCCGTGTCTTTTTGCGGTTTCAATCGCCCCGTCTTTTTAATGAAAAGCGCTCGGAAAAGCTGCCCAAACTCGATCGACAAAATCTCTAAGTTGCCGAGAGGCGATCGTGCTATCCTTGCGATCGGAGTCCAGAGACTGCAACTGGGTTAACAGCGAAATCACCTCCGTATCCAGCGCCGCCCGAAACAAACTCAGTGGCCACAGCAAATCCGCACCATCCCGCAAATCTGATAAAGTGTATTCTTCCGGCCACCTTTGGGGGAAATCCTTCCCCGAAACCAATCCAACCAACATCAAAGGGCGCACCCAACAAATTTGACGTGCTTCAACCACTTGAATTACCTCTGAATGCAGGCACGCATCTCCACATTCCAAACTAACAATTTGACCAGGCTTAAAGTTCAAACCACAATCCATTAATGCTGACTCTTAATACAGACACAACCAAGCAAAATAAGTGCCGCAACTCTCAACAGCACCAAAAAATATTATATCACAATTAATTAATTCTTCCTTCTTCCTTCGGTCAACCATCAACTACCAACTGCCAACTACCAACTGCCAACTGCCAACTATCAACTGCCAACTATCAACTATCAACTGTCAACTGCCAACTGCCAACTGCCAACTGCCAACTGCCAACTGTCAACTGTCATCAAGAGTTTTAAGAGCCATTTCGAGTTGGGCCGTCAACAATTTTGCTTCTTTTTTACCACTACCACCATTAGCATAATCTGCCACAGAAATCGGAGAACCGATCGCAATTTTAACCCTCGAACGCCATCGAGGAATGCGCGGGCGATAGCGAATACTCATCGGTACAATCTTCACCCCCAAACCCGGTGTGTTCAACTCCGCTTGCATGGCCAAACGAGCCAATCCAGACTTCGCAGGGTGAACTTCACCATCTTGAAAAATTCCACCTTCGGGAAAAATTACCAACATTTGCTTGTCGAGGAGCAATTCCACCCCGTAACGGAGACTGCTAATTGCCGGATGCCGGATATCGACAGGAAAGCCTCCCAAATGTCTGATAAACCAACCTTGCACTCCTTTGACTTCATCAGCAGTTACCATGAACCGCAAATCGCGTCCAGTCACCTTCTGTCCCGTTGAATAGGGCATCATCAGCGCATCCCACCGGGAACGATGCGTCGGGGCTAAGATTACAGGCCCGTCTTTCGGCAAGTGTTCCTGTCCGGTTATCTCAATCTTGCCAAAATAAAACGGTAGGACAATATAGTGACCTAGCGGATAGAACAAGGAGGTTAACCAAGGAGAAACGCGAGAGGTATTAGATGCTACCTTGGCAGGCATTGGCTTCACTAGAGAGGATTTACTGAACTCAACGGCGATCGCGGCAGTATGATGCATGGCAATTACCCTGCTATATCGATATATAGAGTGTGAACTACCCGCCAGCAATCGGAGTACCGATATGCTGGGGGCTTCCCAATTCAATGGCAACAGCCTCGGCGACAGTGGATTTTTGCCCATACCGCTTTGGTCTTACATTGCCTCCAAGGGCAGTAACGCTGGTTCCCAACGTCAATATCCGTAAGCCCTCATTTCTGATATTGACTGCCGCATTAATGTCTCTATCGTGCCGCTTAGAGCAGTGGGGACAATTAAATTCACGAACAGACAGATCCATTTTCGGCAACAACAGTAAAGTCTCAGAACAAAGGTGCGATGACGGAAAAAATCGACCGACTTCTAGGTAGACTTTGCCCTCTGCCTCTGCTTTGTATTTGAGCATCGTACAGAACATTCCCCAGCCAGCATCACTGATGGATAAGGCAAGGTTATGATTCTTTACCATGTTCTTTACTGCCAGATTTTCTACGACAATGACTTGGTTTTTATCGACTATCTTACGGGATAGTTTATGCCGGAAATCTTCTCGAACTCTAGAGATTCTGGCGTGGACTTTGGCAACAGCCAATTTAGCCTTGCGCCGCTTGTTGGTAGTTTTGTCCCGTTTACGACATAACTTACGCTGTTTGCGCTTCAGGTTGCGCTCGTGTTTTCTCAGATGTCGAGGATTTTGGTATTTAGAGCCATCAGATGTAACAACAAAGTCAAGCAATCCGAGGTCGATACCAATGGCTTTGCCGTCTTTGTTTGTAGCGGGCTTGTCAATACCATCCTCCATCAGCAATGATGCGTAGTAACGACCATCAGGCATCTTAGACACCGTAACCGTCTTCAAACTACCCACTAATTCGCGATGAATTTTAGCTTTAACCACTCCAAGATTACCCGGAAATTTAATCTCGTCATTTCCCAAAACTTTAACGTTCTGTGGGAACTGAATCGATTGTTTTCCGTGACGTTTTTTGAAAGTTGGGTATGCTGCTCGACCATCAAAGAAGTTGATAAACGCTTGAGACAAATTCAAAACCGAAGACTGAAGGCATTGAGAATAACAATCTTTGAGCCATTCAAACTCAGTTTTCCAGACGGGAATCTGTTTCTTCATCGTGAAAGCAGAAATACCTTTCCCAGTCTCTTTGTAGGTTTGGGACATGGTAGCCAATGACTGATTCCATACCCAACGGACACAACCAAAAGCTTGCGCTAGATGGCTCTGTTGTTCAACGCTTGGATAGATTCTGACTTTGACTGCTTTTAACACGATATTATTTATCACAATCGGCATACCTATGATAATACAGGCACAAAGAAAAGGGTGAAGATTTGCTCATCTCCTCATCCACCCAACCGCCCGCCACCGAGCGACGAAGAGTCAGATTCCGGTGGGGTGAAATCGTCGCAAAGCTCGCCTTTCATCCATCGCGGGATAACGGTACTCCGTTTCGCGCGATGGATTCCCGTCTGTTCTAGCTAAAGATATGTTGCTTGGCAAATCTTTAGTCTTTCGATGGGGACACTTTTGCTATTGGCCTTTGCCTCCGCAAGCGATCGCACCCAAAACAGATAATCTGTAAGCAGGTAAAATACGATCCCAGCCGACAGCACTACCGCACAGCCGTCAAGGGATTTTAGATTTTAGACTTTAGATTTATGCCACAGATTAATCTGGGAATTGGAGCTTTGGTCTAAAATCAGGAGTTCACCGCGACGAGTGTCGGCAAGCAAGTATCCGTTTTTAGGCGGGGTCAACCGCCGAGAAAGCTCGATCGGGCAATTACCGATCTATTATTTCAGTTAAAGAGCCAAGTTAGACTAAACATCGGCTATGGGAGAGTAAAAAACTTTACCTGTTAAATTTGCCGGCGGGCTTCAAACCAAGCAAGCAACTGATCTCGACAAACAGACTCCATAATACCGCCGAGCACCTGTAAGCGGTGACACGAAGGCGCGCTATCTGGAAGATTAGCCACCGTCCGAATTGTGCCAGTTTTCGGGTCATCTGCTCCGTATACCAGCAAACCGATCCGAGCTTGTACGATCGCACCAGCGCACATCGGGCACGGCTCCAGCGTCACGTAAAGCGTGCATTGATTGAGATGCCAGTCTTGCAAAACCTTGCCCGCCGCCCGCAGCGCCAAGACTTCAGCATGAGCAGTCGGATCGCAGTCTCGCTCTCGCCGATTTTGCGCTTCGGCAATCAATTTGCCAGCACCGTCAACAATGACAGCACCCACTGGCACTTCGCCCGCATCACCGGCTGCTCGTGCCAGTTCCACAGCCCTACTCATCCAGTGTCGGTGAATAGCATAATTAGAATCACTACTACACAACGGCTCTGTTGGCAAATTCACGGTATACCTAAGTATCTGAAAACACTTAATATAATCTTATTTATCCACTTGCTGTGGAGAGAAGTAAGTGCGATCGCTAAGAAAACAAGTTTTTTACGGAATTCATGGCATACTTACCTAGCTGAAAACACTTAAGATCGAGAAATAAAGTTACACTACAGCCCCATCCAGAGTAATTTTGAATTATGGACACCACCCTGATTAGCACTGAAGTTGTTGAGCTGTTGTCCCGGATTAGCCGCCAAAAGCTCCGCGAACAAGATATCACTCCTTTGGTAGTGTTTGTGACTGCTCTGATTTCCATCCTGCGGGGAGTGATGATTATCGACAGGACGATCGCAGTTGAAGAAGAAGAACGGCTGCAAAAGACTCTCAAAGCCTTTGCCAGCGGCGATCCACATCGGATAGAACTAATTCAGCGCCTTGTCAAAGGAGTCTCCAAACAGCAGGTTTACTTCAACCCCACGGAACTGCTAACCCTGACAGCTTTCTTCTCAGAATCAGAAAAGCTGTTGCTCATCGGTTCCGGCTACGAAATGTCAGCGGTAGACGGACACATCGATTTGAGGGAGCAAATGTACTTACAGTCGATCGGCAATCGGCTCGGCCTCGACTCCAGACACATTGCAGTCGTAGACACTTTATTTACCAAAGAAGGAACCCTCAACCAAGAAGACTTTGCCGAAGTTAAAGCTTTACTAGCTCCCAGCGAATTTGAGTCCCGCGATCCGGTATTTGCCAAAGCAGCAAAGCACCTGCTGTCTCTGTTAACGCGCAAATAATGCAACGCAAATTATTTGCTGCGTCAAAATTTGAGACTGTTGGGATGGGAGACGGGAATTGCGCGCTCTTGTATTAAAAACCGGGTTGTTTAACCGGCAACAAGAGCGCTTCACAGTTGATTTGGGGAAGTCGGTTTGGGCCACGAGTCCCGCTTAATTTTTTTTCCCAAGAGTCGATCGACCTTCGTATCCCATTGAACCGAATCCGTCTAAAATCTAAGGAATGAGAATTAAATAACTTACAATTTTAATTATTGTGGGATGGGCGTCCCGCCCGTCCTTTATAGACGGGCGGGACGCCCATCCCACTTTTAAGAGTGTAAATTATTTAATTCGCGATCCTAAAAGCGAATTATTCCTGCATCGATCGCCCCAGCTCGCTCTCAAATCTCAACTTAACCCCGCATCAACGGGTACCTTGCCCCCGACGCTGTTGAGCGAGTGGATGCTCCCCCAAATTTAGACCAAAGTTCCTACTCCGGTGATTCATCTGCCGAGTAAATCTAAAATCTAAAATCTAAAATCTAAAATCGACTGATTGATTATGCAAATTGAATGGCAAACCGCCAAAACCTACGAAGACATTCTGTATCAAAAAAGTGGCGGCACCGCCAAAATTACCATCAATCGACCTCACAAACGGAACGCTTTCCGTCCCAAAACCGTGCAGGAATTGTGCGATGCCTTTACTGATGCCCGTGAAGACACCAAAATCGGCGTTGTCCTCTTCACCGGTGCGGGGCCTCATACAGACGGCAAATACGCCTTTTGTGCCGGCGGCGACCAAAGCGTGCGAGGTTCTGCGGGATATGTAGACGAAGGTGGCATACCCCGGTTGAACGTGCTCGACTTGCAGAAGTTGATTCGATCGATGCCCAAAGTTGTGATTGCTTTAGTTGCAGGATATGCGATCGGCGGCGGTCACGTTTTACACTTAATTTGCGACTTGACGATCGCTGCTGACAATGCTATTTTCGGGCAAACTGGCCCCAAAGTCGGCAGTTTCGACGGCGGTTTCGGGGCCAGCTATCTCGCCAGAGTTGTCGGCCAGAAAAAAGCCCGAGAAATTTGGTTTTTGTGCCGTCAGTACAGCGCCCAGCAAGCTCTAGAAATGGGTTTAGTCAACTGCGTCGTACCCGTCGAACAACTCGAACTTGAAGGGATGCAGTGGGCCCAGGAAATTCTGGAAAAAAGTCCGATCGCGATCCGCTGTTTAAAATCCGCTTTTAATGCCGACTGTGACGGTCAAGCCGGTCTCCAAGAACTGGCTGGAAATGCCACTTTGCTGTATTACATGACCCAGGAAGGCGCCGAAGGCAAACAAGCCTTTTTGGAAAAACGGGAACCCGATTTTAGTCAATATCCTTGGCTGCCGTAGCTCGATCGAGAAATAAGTTTTGGGATTCCCTCATTCAAGCTACAGATATTATTGATTGCTGTGAGTTGAATGACCCGAGTTTAGTCGATCGTCCAAAAGTATCAGTATGGATACCAATTGCCAAAAAGAATGAAACTGCTTTGCCAGATCCAAATCATAATAGATAATAGTTATCAGTGATTTCCCAATCGCCAATCGAAAATGATACAATCTGTCCTGTTGCCGACGGACTAAACCGAGACTGCTGCTGATTTTTCGGTTAATGTTGTGCCTGTTAACTGGCAGGCGTTGCGTTCAGAAACAGGAACAGCGGTCTCATGCGGAGTCGCAGTCTGTTCTTGCCACAGTTCAATTTCTGTGATGTTTTCCCAAGATCCCCCAAAAGGCGAAACTGCCAAAGAACAAGCTTTCCACTGACTTTGCACCGGCACGGTCAACAGAGCACAAATTCCTCCGCGTCTCCCCTCAGGGGTATAGTGGCGGCAGTGACGACAAGCAGAAATTAATGGGGTTTTCATAAAAGTGTTGGCGGAAATCAGTTTCATCTCTAATTCTCCTGTGTAGAGCTAGGAGGTTTTAGAGCATCCCAGCCCTTATCCTGTCTGGGTTATAGCGATCCCCGAAGCATAATAAACCTTAATGATTTATTTATAATCTTGTTATATATAGAAACAATCACCTCAGTCCTTCCTCATTTTGTAGCGAAAAAGACAGGTTAAAAGTTTATAAAGGGTCAGGGATCAAGCAAAAGGACAAATACGGAACGACTATGAGATCTTCTAAATAAACGGTTGCTCCGATGCCAAAATCTGCTGAGAGTCGGGTAAGCAGCCTCCGGGACACAGTAAGAATTAAGGTTTCAGTTGACAGTTGACCAGGGACAGTTGACAATTAACAGCGACCTCTACCTGGAAGGAAGAGGATTAGAGTAATGAATCGTCTTCTTTTAATTTATCAAGGGCGATCGGGCTTGGGGCTTTAAACCAATTCTTTATGGTCAAACGAAAATGAAAACAGAGCAAATGGCGATCGACACTTCGGGCCCAAAGGCAGCAGTTGCCTTGACACCAAAAGCAGCTAATCCTAGAATAAGCAAGTTTTAAAGCTTCTTGTTGATAAAAAAAGTTCGGCAAGCGGAAAACGAGCGAGTCTTTAGACCTTCCATGAAAGCGGCACGGGCGGTTCAAACCGCCGTGAATCTTTCTTGATTTTTAAAATTTTTAGCAGTGTAAAAAGGGCTTTTGCCGTTACACTCTATTGTTGGGATGAATACACAGGTGTAAACCTGGGAAGCAAATGCCTACCATATATTCAAGGTACGCGGGGACTCCACGGAACCAAGGGCTAAGCCCCTTAAACGCTTGAGGAGCTTGCTGAAAGGCAAGGATAGCAGCCCACCATTTTTTGGCAAGAGGATTGCGCCCAAGAACCCTAGTAATAGGGATATTAAGAACGAAATTTCTTAAGAATCTCAGTCGCCAAGAGCGCTGAGAGTGTCAACTTTAGAATCAAAACATTAAAATCAATTCAGAGGCGGTAGGAGTTTTGCTAATGAGTAAGCGTTCTTCAGTGGAATCCCCAAGTCAATCCTCATCAACCCCAATCAAACCTGCTTTGCAAGCAGTCCTCGGGTGTTTGGATGTCAACCTAGAAGCAGAACTGACAACATACAGAAGACACAGGCGGCGCGCCGAACAGTGGGTGTCGCCATCAGTTCGCAGCGGCCAGCCAACAGCCACAACCGAGCCACAAAAAAGCCAAAACCTACCGCAGGCTGCGGAGGAAGCCCAGCAACCGCTGTCGCTGCCCCTATCCCTTGGCGGCGTCCAGGGCGATTCCCCGCTAGCAACTACCGTGGGTGGGACAAAAATATCTAGCAATACCTTTGCACCCAACAATTATCTCGAATCCAGCGAAAAACTGATCGAAAGTTTGGACGAAGCAAAAGCTGAGCCTGCCCAAGAACGCAGTTTGGCCGCGAGTCTGTTAACTCCCTTGGGACTGAGTTCGATGTTGCTGTTTCTGTTGTCGTGCACAGCTTTGGGTTATGCAGTGATGCACCCGTCAAGTCTGGTTAAAATGGCAGGCCTGAACCGTTTTCTCGATCGCACAACCCCCTCTACTAACGAAAGTCCGGCAGCTACAACCATAGATAGCAGTAGCAGCAGCAAGGAACTGCCGAAAGCTCCAAATCTGGCATCCAAAGAATTTGTCGAGCTAGATTTGAACACTCTCAGCAACGTCAATCCCACAACCAGCCCCATTGCTTCCCCGTCGCCCAAAGCATCAATCCCCCCCAATCCGCCAGCACCTCCTGCCCCCATCGGCGCTGTCCCAATTCCGACAGAAGACGGCAACCCGGCCAGAGGTAGGGAACAAGGACTCAACAATATTAGTACCGCTTTGCTTCCCAGTCCCAGCCCCAGCGCCACCCAGACAGTCCCGACACTGCCGACACTGCCTCCCACACCCTCCCCAGCCCAGCCAGCCGCCGCATCCCCTGCCACAGCAGCCCCGACAGCCACAGCAGCCCCGGCCGCAGCAGCCCCGCTAGGAAGACCGACACGGGCTAGCGACGGCTTTTACTACGTTGTCACCGATTACACCAATGAAAAAGCGCTGCAACAAGCCAGAACCGCAGTTCCCGATGCCTACGTGCGGAACTTCTCAAAGGGTGTCAAAATTCAAATGGGGGCTTTGAACGATGCTGCCTCAGCAGAACGTTTGGCAAAGGAACTCCAAGCCAAAGGGATGAAGCCGCAATACTATCAGCCGTAAACTCGTTCAACAGTTGACAGTTGACCGCTTGACAGTTTGACAGTTTGAGAGCGACTTCTACCCTTAAGTCCGAGGATTGGAGTAATGAATAGTCTGATTTTAATTTCTCCCGAGCAGGCGGGCGGGCTTTCAACCAATTATTTCTGGTAAAGGTTCAAAAACTTTAACGAAATTGTTAGACAAAGCTAGACAATGATGAATGTTTTGTCTAACACACAATTGGTTTTTTAACTCAGACAAGTTCCCACACAGAATGCAACTGTAGACGCCCGATCCAAACCTTACGCTGACCAGTCAATCGATTTGAGATTTTAAATTTTAGATTTTAGATTTGCTGACAGCGCAGTGAATCTGGGAGATTGAACTCTTAGTCTAAAATTTGGGAATCGACCCTGACGCTCGCGTTGGGGGCTTGTACCTATTTTTGGGCTGGTCAATCGAAAATCGCAAATAATAATATTAATTTCCAGTCCTAAATCTAAAATTTAAGAAAATCGGGAGATAGGTAAAATGGGATTATTCGATCGCCTGTGGCGAGTGATTCGAGCCAATATTAACAGTTTGGTCGGAGCAGCCGAAGATCCAGAAAAAATTCTGGAACAAGCTGTAATGGATATGCAGGAAGATTTAATCCAGCTCAGACAAGCCGTAGCAGGAGCGATTGCCGCTCAAAAACGCACCGAACGCCAGTGTTCCCAAGCTGAGTCCACAGCCGCAGAATGGTACCAGCGGGCGCAGCTAGCTTTGCAAAAAGGCGAGGAAAATTTAGCGCGGGAAGCTCTGACGCGCAAGAAATCCTATCAAGAAACGGCAACGGCGATGAAAGCCAGTCTCGGACAGCAAAACGCTGTGGTTACTCAACTTAAAGAAAATATGCGATCGCTCGAAAGTAAAATTTCTGAGGCAAAATCAAAAAAAGATATGTACATTGCCCGAGCTCGATCGGCCAAAGCGTCGGAAAGGCTGCAAGAAATGATGGGAAATCTCAGTACCGGCAGTGCTTTGAGCGCCTTTGAAAAAATGGAAGAGAAAGTTATGCAGCTAGAAGCTCGTTCCGAAGCCATCGCAGAACTTGGAACAAACGATTTAGAAAAGAAGTTTCTCTCTCTCGAAGCTGCCGGCGATGTCGATGCCGAGTTGGCGGCGATGAAAACACAAATGCTTCCGAGCAAGAATACACCAAAATTGCCGTCGGGCGAGCCACCCACATCCTAAACCCCACTCAACACAACAATAGTTGGGATAATTGGCCAAACTTCTCAACAGATGGCCCATCAGCGTATTGGGGAATTCCCGGATCGAAGTTAAACTCAATAGATAGGTGCATCAATTAGCTTGGCTGCACCACTGACTCGATCGCTTTAAACTGTATTTACTATGTTTGCAAAATTGCTTCATGCTCGATCGCACTAAAAATCTGACCAACTGAGTCTCACCATCGCGGGCTAACGCTATCAAGCCTGCTTTGGGCCTACTTCGTACACCTCACCCAGGAAAAATAGCATTATGGGATTATTTGACCGCATTAGCCGAGTCGTCAGAGCCAATCTTAACGATATGGTCAACAAAGCTGAAGACCCGGAAAAGATTTTAGAACAATCCGTTACGGATATGCAGGAAGACTTGGTGCAGTTGCGTCAGGCCGTTGCCAGCGCGATCGCCACTCAAAAACGCACCCAGACTCAGTACAATCAAGCTGAATCCCAGTCTAACCAGTGGCAGCAGCGCGCTCAACTCGCCCTGCAAAAAGGAGACGAGACTTTAGCCCGCGAAGCTCTAGTACGCAAAAAGTCTCACGCTGAAACGGCTGCTACGCTGAAAGCGAGTCTGGAACAGCAATCGGGTCAAGTGGAAAGCCTCAAACGCAACTTGATCGGTTTGGAGAGCAAGATTTCCGAAGCCAAGACTAAGAAGGATATGCTCAAGGCGAGGATTTCTGCTGCTAAGGCTCAGGAACAGCTCAACAATACCATTGGCACCTTGAATACTGGCAGTTCAATGGCAGCTTTCGAGCGCATGGAAGAAAAAGTTTTGCAGATAGAAGCCCGCGCGGGAGCTTCCGCAGAGCTGGCGGCTGGCGGGAGCAATTTAGAGGAACAGTTCCGCTTGCTTGAAAGTGGTGGCGATGTTGACGACGAGTTAGCTCAGATGAAGGCTCAACTGAGCGGAGGTTCTGTGTCTCAAGGTCAATTGCCGGCTGCGGGTAAAACTGCTGCGGCTCCTAGTAGCTCGGAGTCGAGTCCGGTGATTGACGCGGAGTTGGAAGAATTGCGATCGCAGCTCAATAAAATGTAGTAATTTCTATCAAAATTCACCGATTTCTCAGATAACCCCGCCCAACAATGGGTACCAGCCCCCGACCCTCGTTTAGGGTCGAGTTCAAAATTTTAGACTAAGGTTCAAGCTCCCAAATTGCATGAGAGAGTAAATCTAAAATCTAAAATCTAAAATCCAAAATCTAAAATCGACTGATAACTTTGATAGAACGCTCCGCCTACCTACAGCGCTAGCTTGGGTAAGTCGGAGCTTTTTTCTGGATTTTTTAGCAAATCACAAAAAATATTTTTTGTCAAGTATATTTATGTTGAATTTAATGACTTAAGTCTTAAACAAAAGTGATAAAGTTACTTTAATCTTTGTAATTGCGCCAGGAACCCCTGCTCGTAAGTGTAAATAACTATCAATTATTATTAATCAATGATGCCCCTGCCACATTCCAGAGGGTTTTGTAAAATCAAGTTTTTTAGCGCAATAGCACTTGGTTGTTCAATTACAGCTATTTGCTTCGCATCGTCAGCAGCTCAAAGTGTTGGCGATCCGATCGTTGCTGGTGAATCAGGCGGGCGATCGCCTTTTGTTAATAACAATTTACAGTCTCAATTAAAACTTAATCCAGAAACAGCAGACGATCGCGATCGACTTTCTGGCGATTTATACTCAGGCTCAGAATTAGATAGATACAGTAAAGAGCCAGAAACCGACATCCCGGAATTTGCAGCAGCAGCGCCAAGTCAGGAACCTGAAACTCTCGCCCAATTGCCCAACCGAGGAGACAACCGACAAGAAATTCCCATTCCCAATCCTGTACTGCCAAATCCGGCTCCCCTCCCAGAACCCGCGCCAAGAAAGCCCCTACCTCCGATAGAACAGCTTTTGCCACCCGTCCCCGTACCGAGACGGACTGAAGAATTGCCGAATATTCCGGTACAATAACGGTCGATCGATGTGAAGTAGTTGGCAGTACCGTCTTTAGCAAACAAGAATTAGATGCTGCACTCAAAAACTTTGTAGGCCGCCCGCTGACTTTCGCCGAACTGCTGGAAGCTCGTTCTGTGGTGAGCCAACTCTACATCAGCAAAGGTTTTATCACTTCGGGTGCACTGCTGGAAGCTCGTTCTGTGGTGAGCCAACTCTACATCAGCAAAGGTTTTATCACTTCGGATGCCCTGATTCCCCCACAAACCCTTGCGGTTTTCCACTGTCGCCCGGGGCGGATGCTCGCGGTAGAACTCGGGTTTCGGCGCTGAGACTGTTTCAGGATTTTACTCAGCGGGGAGAGAGGGATGTCTTGGCGGCGCGATCGCAGTTCAATCTGGGAGTCTCAGCATTTGGCGCTACCGCGAGCAACAGGGAGCCTGACGGTCAATTTTTGACGTGGCGCGGTCAATTGCAGTACGTGCGGTTGTTGGCTCCCCAGACGCTGCTGGTTGTGCGCTCCCAGGCGCAGTTGGCAATCGCTGAGCTTTTGCCGATCGAACAATTTGGTTTGGGCGGCCCGGATACAGTGCGGGGCTACCGTCAGGATGCAATGCTTGCGGATAGCGGACTTTTTGCTTCCGCCGAGTTGCGGTATCCGATTTTGCGTACCGGGGACAAAAAAGGTCTTTTGCAGGTGACGCCGTTTGTGGATGCTGGCAATGTTTGGAATAGCGGGGGAAGGGTGGCTCTGGAAGCAAATACTCTGCTATCAGCGGGATAGGGCTTGCGGTGGCAGTACGGCGAGAGGTAGAATTCTCGGTTCGGCTGGGGCATTCCTTTGATTGGCATCAAATCGGGCGAGAGGAGTTGGCAAGAGCGCGGGCTGTATTTTTTCGTAGAATTCAAACCTTTTTAGGAAAATAGCCGTTCTGCCCTTAGCGGAACTGAGTAATTTGGCTATATAGTAATAAGTATCATTTGGCACTCATCTTGAGGTGCCAAGAGTGCATTTTACTGAAAATTTTTACATTAAACTATGTCTAAGGTGCGGTTACTGGTTTTAAGTTCTTTTGCTTCCGGTTTTGGTTTTTGCTCAATCATTTTGGCGATGTTTACGATGATTTACGGGCTGTCGTTTACGTCTTTTTTTGTGTTTGTTTTAACCTTGGTATTCTTTGGAATCAATATGGTGTTTGCTTTGCATTATTACACATCAATCACTAAGCAGTTGAATGTGAAAAGTAAAAGGAAAGCTAGAATTTAGCGGTTGTGAAGCAGCAGCGGATAAAGGCATGGAGAGCGGGAGCATCTCAGTTTTTGATTTGTATTGCTGTCGGGAAATCGCGAGTTTTATATAGATCGCGAGCTTGGACAGCACTAGAAAAAAAGCTTTTTACCAAAATGAGATGCTCCCTGGAGAGTTCTTGATATAATTTGAATGGAATCAGAAAAACGCCTCTAGGTTAGGACAATTATCTAGCTGCTGTAAATCATAATTATTGTAGGTCTAATTATTTAGGAGGTGCGATCGTGGTCATTGCTCAAACCAACCCGCCAAACCTTGCTTCAGATGCAACAAAGACTAGCTTCACTCCTGATGAATACCGGGCCATGGAGGAAACCGCCGAAGAACGTCACGAATATTGTAACGGAGAGATTATTGCTATGCCCGGAGGTTCAGAAGTCCACAGCGCGATCGCCTGTAACTTGTTAATTCACTTGGGATTTTTGCTCAGAGACACCGATTTTCGCTTGTATAACAGCGATTTGCGGGTTTGGATTCCCGAATATAACTGCGGAACCTACACTGATTTGATGGTTGTCAATGGGGAACCGGAATTCCATGGATCTCGCACGGATGAAATTCTCAATCCTTTACTGATTGTCGAGGTTCTTTCGCCCTCTACCGAAGCCTGTGAATATCTGCTGGTCAGTCAAGCTGAACCATATATTGAACAATATCACAATCTCGATCGCCCGTCGGGCGATCGCTGGCAATGGCAAGTGTACGATCGGGTTGAAGGGGCGATCGTCCTGCACAGCTTAAATATAGAACTGCCGATGGCTGAAATTTACCGCCGGATTAGTCTTTAAGGGCGATTTATCTAGCTTTCTTATCTGTCATAGGTTAGCAGCAGAAGTTTTATGAAGAAGGATATTGAGAACGAAATGGAAGACGAATTACTTGCTGAGTATGACTTTACTCAGATGAAAGGAGGTGTTAGAGGTAAGTATGTTGAGCGATATCGTGCAGGGACAAACTTAGTGCTTTTAGATCCAGATATTGTGCAAGCTTTTCCCAATGATGCAGCAGTGAATGAGGCATTGAGGATGTTAATCGAGATGGTAGCATCTCTGTTTTGCATTTATAGTGCTGTCCCCGCTCGCGATTGGTAGCAGACGCGAGCGGGGACAGCACTATAATAAATAAAAAAAATGCTTTTTGCAAAATTGAGATGCTAATCCAGATTGCACAGCGCCAGCAGTCAAATCACGAAGAAACTAAACTTTTATGACGCGATGTCAGGAGATTGTGCGATCGCTCAGATTCTTAAAATCCCGAAAAAGCGATCGCCTCTGGGTTAGGACAATTATCTAGCTGTAAGTCATAATTATTTAAGGTCTAATTATTTAGGAGGTGCGATCGTGGTCATTGCTTCAACCAATCCGCCAAACCTTGCTTCAGATACCACAACTCGCTGCACTCCAGATGAATACCGGGCGATGGAGGAAACCGCCGAAGAACGTCACGAATATTGTAACGGAGAGATTATTGCTATGCCCGGAGGTTCCCCCGCTCACAGCCGTATTGCCGTAGACACTACGACTTTTCTCAATGTGGCTCTCCGAGACACCAATTTTCAAACCTATAACGGCGACTTGCGAATTTGGATTCCTAGCTTCAATCACGGAACTTATCCCGATGTTATGGTAATTGATGGCGAACCGGAATTCAATGGATCTCGCACGGATGAAATTCTCAATCCTTTACTGATTGTCGAGGTTCTTTCGCCCTCTACCGAAGCCTACGATCGAGGTGAAAAGTTCCGAAAAT